>JAYUPO010000219.1:0-10883 GCA_043760085.1 Burkholderiales bacterium | reverse complement strand
GCACCGAAAACAGCACGCCGCGGTGCAGGATGAAGGCCACGCGCACGTTGCGCGGGGTCACGTCGTCATCGATGAGGAAGTCAGACCGGATGTGCAATTCGCCGTTGTCTTCTTCATAGAAGCGGGCCGACTCTTCCAGGTCGTCGTCCACCGCGTCGCTGGGAATCACCAGGCCATAGCGACGCTCGACCCAGGCCTTGTCTTGCGCGGTGGGCGCTTCCAGGTCAACCCAGACCGGAGCGCGAGTGATGGCGCCGTCATCAGGCTCGTCGTCGGCCACGGCACGCCCGGCCAGGCGCCCGTTCTCCAGCGTGAATACGTTCAGCATGCAACTCTCCGGCGCGCCGGGCACGCACGCAGGCTGCGCGCATGCCGGGTCGGTGTACGGGTAGGGGTTCGGCAAACCACCGCCCACACCGCGCCGGGTTGGCGGCACCTGGCTCAGGCGCGCCGGCAACGAGCGTGGACGGTCACCGAGGGTGACTCTGATCCAAGCAAGCCTCTTTCGAAAAAGCGACGCGCGATTATTGCCCACGCTGCGGGCCTGCCCCTTCCTGCCAGACCCGGCCAGAGGGGACACGGTTACACCACAGTTCGGGTTTGGATTGATGTTCGAGGGGGCACGGGCCCCTACGATGCGGCCACGCTGCCCACCCGGGCAGCGCGCGCAAACCCACAGCAGGAGACATCTCATGGGCAGCATCATCGGAACCATCATCTTGGGCCTCGTTGTCGGCGCCTTGGCACGCTTCGTCTTGCCCGGCGAACAGAAGATGGGCTGGATCCTGACTTGCGTGCTGGGCATCGCCGGCTCGGTGGGTGCCGGCTTTGTCGGCCAGGCCCTGGGTTGGTACAAGGCCGGCGAAGCGGCCGGGTGGATCGCCTCGGTGGTGGTGGCCGCGGCGCTGCTGTTTGTGGTGCAGAAGATGCGCAACAGCGGCGCCAGCGAAACCACCAGCACCTGAACGGCGGCGTCACCAGGTAGTAAAGGCCGTGCCCGACAATCGGGCATGGCCAAAGACCGCGTCGTTTTCACGTGCAGCGAATGCGGCGGTACCAGCCCGAAGTGGCTGGGCCAGTGCCCGCACTGCACCGCCTGGAACACGCTGAGCGAAGGCGTGGCGGCCAGCGAGAGCAAGCACCGCTTCCAGGCTCTGACCACGGCGCAAGCCGTGGCCACGCTGGCCGACATTGCGGTGGCCGAGGCGCCGCGCACGCCCACCGGCCTGGACGAACTGGATCGCGCCCTGGGCGGCGGCATCGTGCCCGGTGGGGTGGTGCTGATCGGGGGCGACCCGGGCATCGGCAAGAGCACCTTGCTGCTGCAAGCCGCGGACAGCCTGGCCCGGCACTTGAAGGTGCTGTACATCACCGGCGAGGAAAGCGGCGCACAGGTGGCACTGCGTGCCCAGCGCCTGGGCCTGAGCGGCAAGCAGGTGCGCGTGCTGGCCGAAATCAACCTCGAAAAAATCCAGCGCACCTTGCAGGCCGAACAGCCGGCATTTTGCGTGATCGACTCAATTCAAACGTTGTACAGCGAGCAGCTCACCTCGGCGCCGGGTTCGGTGGCGCAGGTGCGCGAATGCGCGGCGCAGCTGACCCGTACGGCCAAGGCCAGCGGCACGGCGATGGTGCTGGTGGGCCATGTCACGAAAGACGGCACGCTGGCCGGCCCGCGCGTGCTGGAACACATCGTCGACACCGTGCTTTACTTCGAGGGCGAAACCCACTCGGCGTTTCGCCTGGTGCGGGCGATCAAGAACCGCTTCGGCGCCATCAACGAAATCGGCGTGTTCGCCATGACCGAGCGCGGCCTCAAAGGCGTGGCCAACCCCAGCGCGATCTTCCTTTCCACCCACAGCCAGCCGGTGCCGGGCACTTGCGTGCTGGTCACGCTCGAAGGCACGCGCCCGTTGCTGGTGGAGGTGCAGGCCCTGGTGGACAACGGCGGCCCCAACCCGCGGCGCCTGAGCGTGGGCCTGGAGCGCGACCGACTGGCCATGCTTCTGGCCGTGCTGCACCGCCATGCCGGGGTGTCGTGCATGGATCAGGACGTGTTCGTGAATGCCGTGGGCGGCGTGCGCATCACTGAGCCGGCGGCTGATTTGGCGGTGATGCTGGCCATTCAGGGCTCGCTGCGCGGCAAGGCGCTGCCGCAGGGTTTTTTTGCCTTTGGCGAGGTCGGCCTGGCGGGCGAAATTCGGCCGGCACCGCGCGGGCAAGAACGCTTGAAGGAAGCCGCCAAACTGGGCTTCAGCCAGGCCGTGGTGCCCAAGGCGAATGCCCCACGCAAGCCCATTGAGGGGCTGACGCTGCATGTGGTGGACCGGGTTGAAGACGCGATGGCGGCAGTGCGTGAGTTGCATTGAGCCGGCATGAGGATCAGCGTCATCGTTTCTGCGTACGACAACGCGCGCGCGCTCGATTGGGTACTGCTGGGCTATCGCCTGCAAACACAACTACCGTATGAATTGATCGTCACCGAAGACAGCGAGTTCGCGGCCACGGCGGCCGTGGTAACCGCCCATCGCCAGGCGGCGCACTTTCCCATCGTGCACTTGAGCCAGGCCGACCAGGGCTTTCGCAAGTGCCTGGCCCTGAATCGCGCGGTGGCCAAGGCGCAAGGTGATTGGCTGGTCTTCACCGATGCCGACGTGCTACCGCGCGCTGATGTGCTGGCCCAATATCATCGCCTGGCCCGGCCCGGCCGCTTCGTGGCCGCGGGCAGCCACCTGAACCTGCCTGCGGCCTTTCATGCCAAGCAACTGACCGCATTGATGATCGAGTCACAACAAATTTTCGATGCTGCCTTCCTGGCACGGCAAGGGGTGCGGCTGCCGCGCAGCCGCCTGCTGCCAGCCGGCACCCGTGCACGCATGCTGGATGCGCTGACGCCGCGCAACGCCTTCGTCGGCAACCTGACTGGCGCCTGGCGCGCTGATGTGTTGAAGGTGGCCGGCTTCGACGAAGCCATGGGTTATGGCGGCGAGGATCGCAACCTAGGCATCCGGCTCAACCATGCCGGTGTGCGCGGCATTCGCAGCCGCCATTCGCTGGTGTGCCTGCATCTGGATCACCTGCGTTCATGGCGGCACGACGAGCAACTGCAGGCCAACCTGGCGTTCAACCGTGCACTTCGTGCTTCCCATCAAACCCGCCCACGGCAGAGCCTGTTGTTGTGCCAAGCGCCGGAGGTAGGTACTTGAACCCTTATGTTGGATGGGCGCTGGCCGCCACGGCCTTCGCCGTGGGCTGGTTCACGTACCGCTGGCCCGGCCTGGCCTTGGCACTCACCGTGGTGGTGTTCTGGCTGCTGCTGCAATTCAGCCGCAGCCTGCGCGTGCTGCGCCGGGCCGGGGCCAACCCGGTGGGCCATGTGCCCAGCGCCGTGATGCTGGGCACCCAACTGAGCGTGGGCATGACGCTGATGCAGGTCATCAACCTGACGGCCAGCCTGGGCCGCAAGATGTCCGAAACACCCGAGATCTGGGGCTGGGAAGATCCGGGTGGGGCCAAGGCAGAACTGGTCTTCGACGCCGCCAAGCTGGCGCGCTGGAACGTGACGCGGCCCGACTGAGCCACCACCGGCCTCGCGCCCAACAAAAAGCCCCGCCGAAGCGGGGCTCTTTGAATCAACTTGGGAGCTAGGCGAAATCAGGCCTTGGCCTTGCGGCGGCGAGCCATGAAGCCCACGGCACCCAGACCAGCCAGCATGAGGGCGTAGGTTTCGGGCTCGGGGATGCCAGGCACAACGGTACCGCCCGTGGAATACAACCAGATGTTGGACGAACCGCCCGGGTTGTTGGCCAGGAAGTTGTAGCTGCCGTCCCAGGTGGCCGCATCGATGTTCAAGGCGTAGATGCCTGTCTGGCCGCCGCCCGCACCACCACCCCAATGGATGCCGATGACCGTGATGCCGCTCTCGACGATGCCGGCGAAGGACGCCGTGGCAGCGCCGTTCAATGGCGAAATGATCCGTGCAGCCGGCTGCGGGGTGACGCTGCCAAGGGGAACCGATACACCGAAGAGTAAGCCGTAGGCGGAGTTGATATTGGTTTCAACAAAGTCGGTGCCGGGGGAATTGTTGAGAACGTTGCCCTCGTAGTAGCCCAGGCAGTTCTGCACGGACAGGCCGACTTCGTTGCTGACTGCGAAGGGGACGCAGGTTTGGGCTTGTGCCGACATCGACATCAGCGCCATCGTTGCGGCGGCTGCCGCGGCTTTGAACACAAATTTCATCAGTTCGCTCCTTCAGGGTAATTGGAAACAGGCAGCCCACTTGCTGTTACCACTGCCTTGCGCCAATTGTCACAACCGCACCCCCCCTGTCACAAGTGTCAGCTACCCCCTATTTACGGGGCAAGTTGTGACCAAAGGTATGCCACTTAGAATCCACCGTCCCTTATGAAAAACCCTGCTGGGAGAGCTTTTGATGTCGATGTCCGACCGCGACGGCAAGATCTGGATGGACGGCCAACTGGTCGATTGGCGCGACGCCAAAATCCACGTCCTCAGCCACACACTGCATTACGGCTGCGGGGTTTTTGAGGGAGTGCGTGCTTACAACACCGTCAACGGCACCGCCATTTTCCGCCTGCACGAACACACCGAACGCCTGTTCAACAGCGCCAAGATCCTGCGCATGAAGATCCCCTTCACCCCGGCCGAGGTGATGGCCGCGCAGCGCGAAGTGGTGCGGGTGAACAAGCTGGAAAGCTGTTACTTGCGCCCGCTGACCTGGATCGGCGATGAAAAGCTCGGCGTCAGCCCAAAAGGCAACACCATCCACTTGATGATTGCGGCCTGGCCTTGGGGTGCCTATTTGGGCGAGGAAGGCCTGAAGCGCGGCATCCGGGTCAAGACCAGCAGCTACACCCGCCATCACGTGAACATCACGATGACGCAGGCCAAGGCGGTGAGCAACTACACCAATTCGATCCTGGCCAACATGGAGGCCACCGAAGACGGCTACGACGAAGCGCTGCTGCTTGATGCCAGCGGCTTTGTCAGCGAAGGCGCGGGCGAAAACATCTTCATCATCAAGGGCGGTGTGGTCTACACGCCCGACCTTTCCGCCGGTGCGCTCAACGGCATCACCCGCGGCACGGTGTTCGCCATCTGCCAGGACCTGGGCTTGAAGCTGGTTGAAAAGCGCATCACGCGCGACGAGGTCTACATCAGCGACGAGGCTTTCTTCACCGGCACCGCCGCCGAAGTCACGCCGATCCGCGAACTCGACCGCATCGAGATCGGTCAAGGCAGCCGCGGGCCGCTGACCGAGCGCATCCAGGCCGCGTTCTTCGACATCGTCAACGGGCGCAACCCGAAGTACACCGAATGGTTGAGCAAGGTCTGAACGCAGCCATGGCAAGCACAGAAGTTTCCGCGGTTGAAGTCGGCGCCAAGGATCTGCAAGGCCCGGGCGTGGTGTTCTGCCCCAACCCGGCCATGCCGCTGTGGAGCAACCACCCGCGCGTGTTCATCGATGTGGCCACCGCCGGCGAAGGCAAGTGCCCGTATTGCGGCACGGTGTATCGCCTCAAGGCCGGCGAGCGCGCGGCCGGCGCGCATTGAAGATGAGCACGCATTGAGCCGCGGCAGCGCCATGCCGCAAGCGCCGGAATTCGTCCTCACCCTGGCCTGCCGCGACGCCAAAGGCATCGTCCATGCCGTGGCCGGCCTGCTGTTCCAGGCCGGCTGCAACATCATCGACTCGCAACAGTTCGGCGACCTGGCCGGCCCGCAAGCCACGGGCCTGTTCTTCATGCGCGTGCACTTCGAGGCCCCCGCCCACCTGGCCGAGCGCGCCGCGCTGGGCGTGCTGTTCGAGCACACGCGCCAGCAGTTCGGCATGAACTTGAACCTGTATGCCGTGGCGCAGCGCCCGCGCGTGTTGTTGATGGTGAGTCAGCACGGCCACTGCCTGAACGACTTGCTGTACCGCTGGCGCAGCGGCGCCCTGGCCGCCGACGTGGTGGGCATTGCCAGCAACCACACCACCTTTGCCGAGCTGGCGCAGAGCTATGGCCTGCCGTTCCATCACCGGCCCGTGCCTGCAGGGGCCGATGCCTTGTTCAAGCAAGCCCAGGAGCAAAGCGTGCTTGATCTGATAAAGAAGGATCAGGTCGACCTGGTCGTGCTGGCGCGCTACATGCAAATCCTGAGTGCCGGCTTTTGTGAAACGTTAAGCGGCCGCGTCATCAACATCCATCACAGCTTCCTGCCCAGTTTCAAAGGCGCCAACCCTTATGCACAGGCCCATGCGCGCGGCGTGAAGATCATCGGCGCCACGGCGCATTACGTGACCAGCGACCTGGACGAAGGCCCGATCATCGAACAAGACGTGGAGCGGGTGGATCACTCGCTTTCGGCGGCCGACCTTACCGCCGTGGGCCGCGACATCGAATGCCGCGTGCTGGCCCGCGCCGTGCACTGGCATGTACAGCGCCGCGTGCTGCTCAACGGCCACCGCACCGTGGTGTTTCGCTGAACGCTCGCCACGACCACGACCACGACATGGCCCGCCGCCCACCGCCCCCAGCCGCCTTGCACGGCACGCCCGACGAGGTGGAAGCCCAGTTCTACGAAGGCCTGCAACAGGGCAAGCTCGACCAGGTGATGGCCGCCTGGGCCGACGATGACGAGATTGCCTGCGTGCACCCCGGCGGCGCCCGGCTGATCGGCACGGCGGCGGTGCGCGCCGGCTTCGAAGCCATCCTTGCCCAGGGCAGCCTGGCCCTGGAGCCGCTGCGCGTGCGCCGGCTGCACACCCTGGGCTGTGCCGTGCACCATGTGGCCGAACGCATCAGCGCCAACACGCCCGACGGGCCGCAGTCGGCCTGGGTCTGGGCCACCAACGTCTACGTCAAGACGCCGCAGGGCTGGCGCATGGTGGCCCACCATGCCAGCCCGGCGGGCATGGCTGAGCCCCACGACGACGGCAACGAGGCCGTGCTGCATTGAACCCGGGCTTGGTGCGTTCACCGGCCATGGAACAGTATCGTGCGCCACGTTGGCAGTTCGGCGGCAACGTGCAGACCATCTGGCCGGCGCTGGCCTCGCGCCGCCACCAGGGCGCAGCGCCGCCCTTCACGCGCGAACGCTGGGCCACGCCCGATGGCGACTTCATCGACGTTGACTTCCTGGCCGCACCGCCCGGCCGTGATGCCAAGTCCGTGGTGCTGTTCCACGGCCTGGAAGGCTCGTCGGCCAGCCACTATTCGCAAGCCTTTGCGCATGAGGCGCGCAGCCGCGGCTGGCACCTGGCCGTGCCGCACTTTCGCGGCTGCTCGGGTGAGCTGAACCTGGCGCCGCGCGCCTACCACTCGGGAGACTTTGAAGAAGTCGGCTGGATCCTGCAACGCCTGCGCCAACGCAGCGCGGTGCCGCTGTTCGCCGCCGGCGTGTCACTCGGCGGCAATGCCCTGCTGCGCTGGGCCGAAGAAGCCGGCGCCAGCGCCGCGGCCACCGTGCGCGCCGTGGCCGCGGTGTCGTCGCCGCTCGATCTGGCCGCCAGCGGCCGCGCCATCGGCCGCGGCTTCAACCGGCTCGTGTACACCCGCCTGTTCCTGCGCAGCATGAAGCCCAAGGCGCTGCTCAAATGGCAGCAGCACCCCGGCCTGTTCGACCGCGAACGCATGCTGGCCGCGCGCACGCTGTACGAGTTCGATGACGTCTTCACCGCGCCGTTGCACGGCTTCAAGAACACCGACGACTATTGGCTGCGCGCGTCAGCCAAGCCGCAGTTGGCGCGCATTCGCATACCGGCCCTGGCGCTGAACGCGCGCAACGACCCTTTCGTGCCCGCCGCCAGCTTGCCCAAGCGCCACGAGGCCGGCCCCAACGTCACGTTGTGGCAGCCAGCGCATGGCGGCCATGTCGGCTTCGGCCAGGGCGCCTGGCGTGGCGACGTGCTGGCCTTGCCCGATTCGGTGTTGAACTGGTTCACCCAACAGGCATAGAGTTCGCGCATGGACGACATCGTCAAGGCCGCGCTGGCCAAGTGGCCCCAGGTGCCACACTGCTACGGCTGGTTGGCACTCGATGCACGCGGCGACTGGTACATGCGTGACGACCGCATCCAGGCCGCCGGGCCGTTCCCGCGCATCAAAGGCAGCCGCATCGACCACGACAAGCTGCGCGAGTTCATCCACCGCAACTACGAGGCCGACGCCGCCGGCTGCTGGTACTTCCAGAACGGCCCGCAGCGCGTCTACGTTGAACTGGAAGCCGCACCCTGGGTTTGGCGCTTGCAGGCTGAAGGTGCTGGCGTGGTGATCACCTCGCACAGCGGCCGCGCTGCGGTGTACAGGCAGGCGCTGCTCGATGAGGCCGGCCGTGTGTTCATTGCCACCGACCTCGGCCTGGGCCTGGTGCACACGCTGGACACCCATACCGTTGCCGACGCTGTGCAGGCCGGCGAGTGGAAGCTGCAAGACATGCTGTTTGCCGCCATGCCGCACCACTTTGCCTACGAGCTGCACCCGCAGCCCGGCGCCGGCGCCAGCACCGCGCGGGCGTGAAAAAGCCACCCGCAGGTGGCTCGTTCCATTCAAGGCTGAAGCGTCACTGCGGCGCTGAAGCGGCAGCCGCCGGGGCCTTGGGTTCGGCAAACTTGGCGCCGGCCGTGTTGGCCATGTGAACCACGGCGCGCGCAATCTCATAGTCGCCGAAATCGCCGCCGCTTTGTGCGCCCATCGCGCCCTTGCCCTTGATGGCCGAGGTGAGCATGGCGTCCAGGCCGGTCTTGATGCGCGGGCCCCAGGCGGCTTCGTCACCGAGCTTGGGTGCGTTGGCCAGGCCGGCGGCGTGGCAGGCCGAGCACTGCGCGGCATAGACCTGTTCGCCGGATTTCATGGACGCAGGATCCGACACATCTTTCACTTCGATCGTGCCCACGGGCTGAATGCGCCGGGCCACCGCCTCGGCGCTCAAGCCGGTGCTGCCCGCCGCCGGCTTGTCGCCAAAGGCCACATAGTTGACCAGCATGATGATCAGGATGATGGGCACCACGAACGATGCAATGACCGTCCAGACCAGTTGTGGAATGGTCTTGATCGGCCCTTCGTGGGCCGCGTCATGCGCGTCATGGGCGTCATCGTGGCGGTGGGAATCGCTCATGTCATCCTCGGTGAAGCTCGGCCTGCGGCTGGGCTGGGGCTTGGTGCTGCGGGTGTGCGGACAGCAAAACCGTAGAATTATAGCGATGGCCCCCTGGCCTACCGCGCACCCCCGCCGCCCCACTGATGCGGCCTGTAGAATTCGCCGCCCTGCATGCCTGCGGCTGTAGCTCAGTGGATAGAGTATTGGCCTCCGAAGCCAAGGGTCGTGGGTTCGATCCCCGCCAGCCGCACCAAGTATCAAAGGGTCGGGTGAAACGGCCTGGTGGGCTCGCGCAGCACCGGGCTTGAAGGCGACAGCCTCAGGCCACCCGCTCAGCGCAGTGCCGGACGCCTGCGGTGCCAGTCGGTTTCGCGCTGGAACGCCATGCCGGCGCGCACCAGCAGAGCCTCGTTCAACCGCGCCGCCACCAGCTGCACCGCCAGCGGCAAGCCCTGCCGCGTGAAGCCGGCAGGCAGCGTGATCGAGGGATGCCCGCTCATGTTGAACGGCGCCGTGAAGCGCACCAGCCGGGCAAACCCAGCCGGATCCACACCCAACTCGTCCATCTGCTTGCGCGTCGGGCTGGCCAGGGGTTGGGCCGGCATCAGCAACAGGTCGATCGCTTCAAACAAGGCCGTCACTCGCCCGGCAAAGGCGCGGCGGCGCAACCATATTTTCTGCAGGTCAACGCCGCTGACTGAATGGCCCAGGTCGAGCAGGCCGGCCAGGCCCGGGCCATAGGCCGCGCGCTGCGCCGGGAAGGTGGCCTGGTGCGCAACGGCGGTCTCCACCGCGCACGCCGCCGGCCAATCGTTGATGGCGTCGGCCGGGTCGGGAAAGCGCACCTGGCGCACATCGGCGCCCAGCGCGCGCAGCACCTTGGCCGCGCCGTCGAACGCGGCACGCACCGGTTCGTCCAGGCCGCCGGCATCGTCGAGATCGATGCCCACACGCAGCCCGGCCAATTGCGTGGCGTCGCCGCTCAAGTAGTCGGGCACAGGCTCGCGCAATGCAGTGGGGTCGTTGGCGTCAGCCCCGGCAATCAGGCCCAGCATCGCGCCGCAATCGGCGGCGCTGCGCGCCATGGGGCCGATGTGGTCGAGCGAGGCAGCGAGTTCGAACGCACCGTGAACAGGCACGCGCCCCCAGGTAGGCTTCAGGCCGGTGACGCCGTTGGCCGCACAGGGGAAGCGGATCGAGCCGCCGGTGTCGGTGCCGATGGCAGCAAAGCACAAGCCTGCCGCCAGCGCCACGCCCGACCCACTGGACGACGCACCGGCCCAATGGTCAGCATGCCAGGGGTTCACCGGCACGCGCACGTCGGGGTGGTGGTCGGCGAAAGCGCCCTCGGTCATCTGCAGCTTCCCCAACAGCACCGCGCCGGCGTCACGCAACCGCGCGGTCACGGTGCCGTCAAACGACGGGGTGAAGCCGCGGTGGATCGGCATGCCCGCCGCAGTGGGGATGCCCTGGGTGAAGCACAGATCCTTCAAGCCGATGGGCACGCCGTGCAGCGGCCCGAGAATGCACCGCTGCATCAGCAGCGTTTCGGCGTCACGCGCCTGCGCCAACGCAAGCTCCGGGGTGACCAGGGCATAGGCCGCGAGCTTGGGGTCGAGCCGGCCGATGCGATCGAGCATGGCGCGCGTCAACTCCAGCGGCGAAAGCTGGCGCGTGTGCAGCAGGCGCGCCAAGCCGCTGGCATCGAGGTAGGCGATGTCGTCGTCAGTCACGCCTGCCCCTGGCCCAGCACGCGTGGCTCACTGGTGTACCTTCGTGCT
>JAYUPO010000218.1:0-4077 GCA_043760085.1 Burkholderiales bacterium | reverse complement strand
CTGCGTAACCAGGGTTTGGTGGCCAGTGTGGATGAGGTTGAATCCATCACCGTTGATTGGGATGTTCATGCCGCCGCCGTAAAAACCCGCAGCGGTATTGATGGCTTTGAAGCGCGCACCGCCAAGCGCGTGGTCACCACCGGTTGTGGCCAGGGCACGGTGTTCGGCGACATGATGTCGCATCTGGGTGGCATCAAACTGCCCAGCGCACAGGCTGCGCGCATCCGCCAGGGCACCTTGCGCGACATGCTCGACGTGCTGCGCCAGCAAGACACCACTTACCGCAAGGCCGGCTCGGTGCACGGCTGCGCCCTGTTCCGCGGCAGCGAACTGCTCCAGCATGTGGAAGACGTGGGCCGGCACAACGCCATCGACACCATTGCCGGCTGGATGTGGATGCAAGGCGTGGCCGGCGGCGACAAGGCGTTCTACACCACCGGGCGGCTGACCAGCGAGATGGTGATGAAGTCCGCCCAGATGGGCGTGCCCATCATCGTCTCGCGCAACGGCATCACGCAGATGGGCTACGAACTGGCTGAAAGACTCGGCATGACGCTGTTCGGCCGCGCCAGCAACCGCCACTTCATTTGCTACACCGGCCTGGCGCGTTTCGATTCCGAGCCCGAGCCACAGCGCCCGGCGGTGCGGGTGATCAGCGGCTGATTGGCCGTTGATGAGCGGCTGATCAGAACGGTTAGTCAGCGGTTGGCCAGCAGGTCAGCAACGGGTCAGATGAACCCAAGCCAGCCAGCAAGCGCATCAAGACCCGGCACGCAGGCGCGCCCTGATTTCATCCACATCCAGTTGCCACTTCACGAACGCCTCGGTGCCGCGCGTGGTGGCCGCAGCGCCCTGGCGCTGGTGGCTGGCACCCAGGTACAACACGCTGCCGTTCGACCAGCGCCGGCTCCAGGTGAGTGAGACCGATTGCCCGGCGTCCTGCGCCGCGCTCACGCCCGCCTCGGCCAGCCGGCTCAGCCGGGTGCGTTGCACGATGGCACGCAAGTGGCTGCGCGCGTCGAGGTGCCACACCGCCAGCAGGTTCAACGCGCTCTCGTCATACACGCGGAGCCCGCCCTCGCGCAGCAGGCTGTGGATGAGCGTGGGTTCCAGCTCAAGCGCCGGCAGCGGCCGCAGCCGGGCCGTGGCGTTGAAGCGCAAACCGCCGCGCACCCGCTGCGCCACCGTGTCGGCCAGGCGGCCGATGTCCAGGCGGGCTTCCAGCAGCGGAAACCAGGTCGCCGGGGTGAACACCACGTTGCCGGCCAGGTAGTTCTGACGCAGCACGGGGGCGTTGACGCTGGGCCGCAATTGCGCCAGACCATGCCACTCGAGCCACCACTCCAGGTTGTTGGCCCCCGTGGCCCACAGCCCCGGGAACAGTTGCTGTTCGACCAGGCGCCCGCTGCCACGCTCTTGCGTGCGGCTGGCGTTGACATTGGCAAACAGCTCGTGGAACGGGCCGCGGTTGCGCGCCAGCACCCAGGCTTCAAACAGCGCCAGCTTGCGTACGCCCGCCTGCGGCACAAAGCCCGTGTCCTGGCGGAAGTTGCCGCCAATGTCGTCCAGCGTGATGTTGCCTTCGCTGTCGGGTGTGTTGCGGTTCAGGCGCACGAACACGCGGTCGCCGTCCAGCGCTGCGCCGCGCTGCAAGCCACTTGCACCACCTGATGTACCACCCAGCGCCGTGGTGTGCGAATGCAGCCATCGCGCGCGGGCGCGCCAGTGCTGGTTGATTTGCCACTGCATGTCGGGCCCAAGCACGGTGTTGTCGCCCAAGCCGGCTTCGTAGCGCCGCTGCGCCAGCACGCCACCCAACTGCCAGGCCCCCTGGTCGCTGCGCGCGCGCAGGGCCAGGGTGTTCGAGCCCGGCTGGTCCACGGCACCGGTGCCGTAGGGGCCGGGCAGCAGCACCAGGCCGCCGCCCTTGTCGCTCACCGCAAAGGCGCTGCCGGCCAGGTTGGTGCCGCGCCAGGTGGCGCGCAAGCCGGCGCGGGGCTCGGTGAAGCTGCGCGTGTAGAACGCCTCGGTGGGCGTGCGCAGCAGGTCGGCGGATTCAAAGAAGAACGGCCGCTTCTCGGCGATTGACAGTGCAAACCGAGTGTTGCCGGCCAGTTGCGGCACATCGAGCGCCACTTGTGAAAAGTCCGGGTTCAAGGTGGCATCGAGCACCAGCTCGGCGCGCGGGCGCCACTTCACATCCAGGCTCGCGTCCACGGCGTGCTCGCCGCGGCGCGCGCCATCGGCAGCGTGCTCTTGCGCAGCGCGCACGGTGAGGCTGGGCCGCAGCGTCAGGAAGCCGTGTTGCTCGGGCAACGCCAGCCCCTGCAAGGGCTGCAGGGTGGCGATGAAGCTGGCCGCCTCGCGCGGGATGAGCACCGACGTGGCCAGGTGGAAATTTTCGCGCGGCAGGCGGCGCGCCACCATGATGCGCCAGCGGCTCTGGTCGCCCTGAGCGAAGCGCAGGCTGGCGAAGGGCAGGCGCAGCACCGCTGTCCAGCCCTGGGCGTCATGCGCCACCGCGCCGTCCCAATCAAAGTCGGGTGCAAAGTCCTCGCTGTCATCCGCCGCGGTGTGGATGCCGTCGCCGAGGCTGCCGGCAGCGTTGATGCGAAAGAACTGCGCCGACTGCCGGGTGCCGATGGCGTCGATGTAAACCACCACAAAGTCTTGTGTACGGTTAACCTGGTCGTGCCGAACCAGCGGCGCGCGAACGTGCTGCGGCGCGGAGTCGAACGCCCGGATGCCGACATAAATGGCGCGCTCGTCGAACAGCACCTGCACCTGCGTGCGCTGTGGCGGCGCCGCGCCGGTGACCGGGAGCTTCTCAACGAACTGGTTGAATACCGGCGCACGCTGCCAGGCCGGGTGATCCAGCCGCCCGTCAAGCGCCAGGTGTTCGCCGGCCAACAGTGGCGCGGCTTGCAGGGCGGGTTCGACCTGGCCTGCGGCGGGTGGGCAGCCCGCCGCCAAGGCACACACCAGGCTCGCGGCCAGTTGACGAATGGCATCTCGCATGGCCTGCCATTCTGGGCCCACCCGGAGCCCGGCCATGCCGGCGTGCGCCGCGGTGCGGCCCGTGGTGATGGCCCGTGGTGATGGGCCGTGGCGAGGGGGCCGCTGCCCGCGCCGTGCCGTGCTGCGCGTCAGCCGCGCAGGCGACGCCGAGTGCTACCGGCGACTATCAGCGGCCGCCGCCGCGTTGGTGGTGCCCGCCGCGCCCACCATGAAACGGCAGCACGATGCAACCCGCCAGGGTGGCGCCCAAGACCAGCAGAACAATGGCACGCGAGAGTGTTTTCAAGCCAGTCTCCTTCACGGCGAAGCGCCGCAGCCCGGTCAACGCTGGCAGCCAGGCCGTGTTGACCCGGCTTGCCGGATGCGCTGTTAACGCCGAGTAAAGACTTGTGGACTTGCGTTGACGCGTTGGCCTACACATGCCCCGGCGCTGACTCAAATCGACATCCTGGCACGCACGCCATCGCCGGCCATGTCGGCGCCGCGTCCGCGGGCGACGAACTCACCGCGCTCCATCACCAGGTACTGGTCGGCCAGCTCGGCAGCAAAGTCGTAGTACTGCTCGACCAGCACGATGGCCATGGCCTGGGTCTGCGCCAGGCGGCGGATGACGCGGCCGATGTCCTTGATGATGCTGGGCTGGATGCCTTCGGTGGGCTCGTCCAGCAGCAACACCTTGGGCTGCGAGGCCAACGCGCGCGCGATCGCCAGTTGCTGCTGCTGGCCGCCGGACAAGTCGCCCCCGCGGCGCGAACGCATTTGCCGCAACACGGGGAACATCTCGAACAACTCTTCGGGAATGCCGGCGGTGCCCGGGCGCGAGGCCAGGCCCATGCGCAGGTTGTCTTCCACGCTCAGGCGCGAGAAGATTTCGCGGCCCTGCGGCACATACCCCAGCCCGGCGCGCACGCGCTCGAAGGGGCTCATTCTGCTGAGATCGGTGCCAGCAAGCAGCACCTGGCCGGTCCTTGCCGCCACCACGCCCATCAGGCTTTTCAACAGGCTCGATTTGCCCACGCCGTTGCGGCCCAGCACCACCGTCACCTCACCGGCGCTGGC
>JAYUPO010000217.1:0-10923 GCA_043760085.1 Burkholderiales bacterium | reverse complement strand
CCACCCCCACCTGCCCGCGCCGCATGCGGCCCCGGATGTGCTGGACGACGACTGCATCGTGCTGCTCGACGCCCTGGCGCACGCCCCCGGCACGGCGCCGCGCAGCGCGCTGCTGCGCGAGCGCGTGTTCGACCGCGTGGCCCGCAGCGCGCACGCCAGCCGCGCGTTCATCACCCTGCGCGCAAAGGACATGCCGGCACAGCCACTGGCTCCCGGCGTGACACAACGCACCCTGTATGAAGCCGGCGCGCGCGCCTTGCGCGCCGGCGAGCCGCGGCGCGTGCGGGTGATTGAATTGGCCGCGGGCGCGCGGTGGGCCATTGACGCGGCGTCCGATGATTTGCAGCGCGAATGGCTGGTGCTCGAAGGTGCCGTGCAGGTCGATGGCCACGCGCTGGGCCCGCGCGACCACCTCGTCACCCCGGCGAGTGTTGGGGTGGCGCTGGTGAGCAGCCCCACGGCGGCGCGCCTGTACCTGCGCGAGTCGCCGTTGCCCGCCGTGGCGGGCAGTGCGCCGCAGGTGCAGCGCGCGGATGGCGCGCACTGGGACGACTTTGCCCCCGGCATCAAGCGCCGGCTGCTGTGGGTGCATGGCCGCGAAGCGGCCATGCTGTACCACGCCCTGCCCGGTGCCGGCGTGCCGCGCCACGGCCACGGGCATGACGAGGAATGCCTCATGCTCGAAGGCGATCTGTTTGTCGATGACTTGCTGCTGCGCCGGGGCGACTACCAGATGGCACCGGCCGGCACACTGCACGGCGGCCTGGCCACCGACACCGGCGCGGTTCTCTACGCCCGCGGCGACCTCGACCTGGATGTGCAGCCGGGATAATCCCGCTGCATGTTGATTCGCCACCTGGGCCGCGCCGACTACCTGCCAACCGCGGCGCGGATGCAGGCCTTCACCGCAGACCGCAGCGCCGACACCGAAGACGAGCTCTGGCTGGTCGAGCACGAGCCGGTCTTCACCCAGGGCCTGGCCGGGCGAGCCGAGCATGTACTGGCCGCAGGCACGATTGCCGTGGTGCAAAGCAACCGCGGCGGCCAGGTCACTTATCACGGCCCGGGCCAGGTCGTGGCCTACCTGCTGGTCGATTTGAGGCGCCTGGGCATCTACGTCAAGGAACACGTCTACCGCCTTGAACAGGGCGTGCGCAAGACGCTGGAGCACTGGGGCGTCACCGGCCACCGCGTGCCCGGCGCGCCGGGGATCTATGTGCGCCTGGCCGACCCGTTCGGCCATGCCGCACTGAGCCTGCCGTTAAACCCCGACGACCCCTTTGCCGGCCTGGGCAAGATCGCCGCGCTGGGCGTGAAGGTCTCGCGGCACTGCACCTATCACGGTGTGGCCCTGAACGTGGCGATGGACCTGGAGCCCTTTGGCCGCATCAACCCGTGCGGCTACCGCGGGCTGGCGGCGGCAGACCTGGCTAGCATCGGCGTTCACACCCATTGGGCCGACGCGGCCCAACTCTTCGGCGAGAAGCTGCGCGCCCAATTCACCTGACTCCTGAAAGCCACCATGGCCGACACCTCCGCTCACGAGCCCGCCTACGACCCCAGCGCCAAGCAAAAGGCGCAGGCCAAGACCGCGCGCATCCCGATCAAGGTGGTGGCCGCCGAAGTGTTGAAGAAGCCCGACTGGATCCGCGTCAAGGCCGGCTCGCCCACAACGCGCTTTTATGAGATCAAGCAGATCCTGCGCGAGAACAAGCTCAACACGGTGTGCGAAGAGGCGAGCTGCCCGAACATCGGCGAATGCTTCGGCAAGGGCACGGCCACCTTCATGATCATGGGCGACAAGTGCACGCGGCGCTGCCCGTTTTGTGATGTCGGCCACGGCCGGCCCGATCCGCTGAATGTTAACGAACCACATAACCTGGCCAAGACGATTGCGGCGTTGAAGCTGAAGTACGTGGTCATCACCAGCGTTGACCGCGACGATCTGCGCGACGGCGGCGCCGCGCACTTCGTGGCCTGCATCGAACAGGTGCGGGCGCTGTCACCCGACACGCAAATCGAAGTGCTGGTGCCCGACTTCCGCGGCCGCGACGACCGCGCGCTTGAGATCCTCAAAGCCGCGCCGCCCGACGTGATGAACCACAACCTGGAAACCGTGCCGCGCTTGTACAAGCAGGCCCGCCCGGGCAGCGACTACGCCTTCAGCCTGAACCTGCTGAAGAAGTTCAAGGCGCTGCACCCGGGCGTGCCGACCAAGAGCGGCCTAATGGTGGGCCTGGGCGAGACGGACGACGAAATCCTGGCCGTGATGCGCGACATGCGCGCGCACCAGATCGACATGCTCACCATCGGCCAGTACCTGGCGCCCAGCAGCCACCACCTGCCGGTGCGCCGCTACGTGCACCCCGACACCTTCAAGATGTTCGAGCGTGAAGCGCAAGGCATGGGGTTTTCCCATGCCGCGGTGGGCGCCATGGTGCGTTCAAGCTACCACGCTGATCAACAGGCGCATGCCGCAGGAGTGCCCAACACATGAACCGCCGCCACTTCCATTCAGGCCTGATCCTGCTGCTGCCCTTCGGCCTGGCCGAGGCCGCGCTGAGCGAGGGCGACGCCGCCGCCGGCATACGCGAAGCACTGCAACGCGGTGCCCTGGCCGCGGTGGGCCTGCTGGGCAAGGCCGACGGCTTCATGGGCAACCCCAAGGTGCGCATTCCGTTGCCCGGGGTGCTGAAAGACGCGGCCAAACTGCTGCGCGCCACCGGCCAGGGCAGGAAGGTTGATGAACTGGTGCTGGCCATGAACCGCGCCGCCGAGGCTGCCGTGCCCAAGGCCCAGGCGCTGCTGGTGGACACGGCCAAACGCGTGAGCGTTGAAGACGCATTGCGCATCGTGCGCGGTGGCGACACCGCGGTGACCGACTACTTTGCCGGCAAGACGCGCGAGCCGCTGGGCAAGGAGTTCCTGCCCATCGTCACCCAGGCCACCGAGCGCGTGGCGCTGGCTGACAAGTACAACGCCTTTGCCGGCAAGGCCGCCGGCCTGGGGCTGGTGAAGAAGGAAGACGCCAGGCTGGAACCCTACGTCACCGCCAAGGCGCTCGACGGCCTGTACCTGATGATCGGCGAGGAAGAGAAGAAGATCCGCCGCGACCCCATCGGCACCGGCAGCAAGCTGCTCAAGGCGGTGTTCGGGGGGCGTTGAGGGCTGCGCGCAGGGTGCCCAGCGCGGCGCGCGCAACTCGGGCGTGGTAACCCGCTGCGGCGGCGCCCAGCACCAGCCCGGGGTGGGCGCCATCAGTGATCTCAACCGTTATGAAACCCGGCCACTCGGTCACGATCTCCTGGCGCAGCCGTGCCAGCCCGGCGCAGGCGGCGCTGGCCTCATAGAGCAGGGCGTGCGGCAAGGCGGCATGGCACAGGCGCTGGGCTTGCGCCAGGGTGTCAACGAAGTCCAGCACCGCGTCGCTGCCGTGCAGGGCCTGCGTCACCTCGGCGCGCAGGGCCTGGCCGGCGCACAGCGCCAGCACGTGGCGCCGGCCCAGCAAGACCGGCGCAGGCGCAGGCGGCGGCCTGGCCTGCTCGGGCAGGGCGTGGAAGGCCAGGTTGACGCGGCTGCTGCCCGGCGCGTCGATGCGCTCGCACGGCGCCCCCAGCGCCTGGGCGCAGGCCTGCACCAGGCGCCAGCTCGTGGTGTCCAGCTCGGCCGGGCCGTTGGCGCGGTGGGCGCAATGGTGGGCAAAATGGCAGCTCAGGCGCACCGGGCGGCCGTCGTGGGCCAGTTCAATGCGCCACAGCAGCGCCGAGCGTGCCAGCTCCAGGCCCCAATCGAGCACCGCCGCAATCAGCGTGTGTGCCAGCGCCGCATCCGTCACCATGCTGGCGCTGCCCACGCCGGGGGCGCGCGCCACGCGCAACGACACACCGCGCTCGGCGGCGTCGCGGCCACGCTGTGCCACCAGGTCATCAAGCAGCGCGCCCAGGTCCACCACTTCGGGGTTGAGCCTCACCCCGGCATGCAGGCGTGCGAGTTGCTGCGCCATGATGGCCACGCGGCGCGCCTGCGCCAGTTCTTCATGCAGCGCGCGCAGGCTGGCGCGGTCGATGCTGCCGGCCACCGCCAGCGCCGTCACGCGCTGCAAGGCCGCCGTCAACGGCGCGGCCACCTCGGCGCCCAGGCCACTGATCAGCGCGCGCTGCCAGGGTGCAGTGCCTGGGTCGGCCAGGCCGGGCTGCGCGTCGTTCGCAGCGCCGCCGCGCGGCTGCAGACCAGTGAAGTTTGATGACATGCTGCGCCCGCCCCGAGCTTGCCGGCGGGGGTGCCAGCGCCCCAACCCAGGCAAGCGCCGATGCTCGGCGGCCGCACCGGCCCTGGCTACCCCGCGGCTGGTGGGCGACGACCCCGCGGCCGCGGGCCCGTCAGCGCAGCATCAATGCAACGATCAGATCACGCCCAAGCCGCGCAAGCGGGCGCGCTCGTCGCCGTCCACCCCCAGCTCGCCCAGCACCTCGTCGGTGTGCTCGCCCAGCAGCGGCGGCCCGCGCTTCACCTGCACCGGCGTGGCTGAAAGCTTCATCGGGCTGCCCACCACGTGCAGGTCTGGCGCCAGCGCATGCGGCACCGCCTGGCGCATGCCGCGGTGCTGCACCTGCGGGTCGTCGAACACCTCGGCCAGGTTGTTGATGGGGCCGCAGGGCACGGTCACCGCCTCCAGCGCGGCCAGCCAGTGCGCCTTGGTGGCTTGCTTGAACGCCGCGGCCAGCAGCGGCACCAGGGTGGCGCGGTGGCGCACGCGGTCGGCGGCGCGGGCATAGCGCGCGTCCTGCGCCAGGCCGGGTTGGCCCAGCACCTCGCAGCAGCGGCGGAACTGCTCGTCATTGCCCACGGCCAGCACGAGGTGGCCGTCGGCGGTTTCAAACAACTGGTAAGGCACCAGGTTCTGGTGCGCGTTGCCATAGCGCTGCGGCACCTGGCCGGTGACCAGGTAGCTGGCGCCCAGGTTGGCCAGCATGGCCACCTGCGTGTCGAGCAAGGCCAGGTCGATGGCCTGGCCCTGGCCGGTGGCTTCGGCGTGGCGCAGCGCGGCCAGCACCGCCACCGTGGCATACATGCCGGTGAACAGGTCGGCCACCGCCACGCCGGCCTTTTGCGGGCCGCCACCGGGCAGGTCGTCGCGCTCGCCGGTCACGCTCATCAGGCCACCCATGGCCTGCGCGGCCACGTCGTAGCCGGCGCGGTGGCGGTAAGGGCCGGTCTGGCCGAAGCCGGTGATCGAGCAGTACACCAGGGCCGGGTAGCGCGCCAACATGCTGGCTGAGTCGAGCCCGTAACGCGCCATGTCGCCGACCTTGTAGTTTTCGATGAACACCTGGCTGCGTGCGGCCAGGCGGTGAATCAAGGCCTGGCCTTCTGGGTGGGCGATGTCGATGGTGATGGCGCGCTTGTTGCGGTTGGCGCCCAGGTAGTAGGCGGCGTCGCTGGTGTCGCGGCCTTCACGATCCTTGACGAACGGCGGGCCGAACTGGCGCGTGTCGTCGCCGCGGCCGGGGCGTTCGACCTTGATCACATCGGCGCCCAGGTCGGCCAGCGTTTGCGTGCACCACGGGCCGGCGAGGATGCGCGACAGGTCGAGCACGGTGACGCCGCTCAGGGCGCTGCGGGGCGGGGTGGGTTGATTCATGGCGGGCGATTCTGGGGCACGGCCTGCGGGCCGAGCGCCGGGTCGATCCCAGGCTATGCTGCACGCGCCACCCGAGCGCACGATGCCCGCCACTACACCCCCCGCCCATGACAGCGCTGCGCCGCTGGATGTGCTGATCGTCGGCGCCGGTTTCGCCGGCCTGTACATGTTGCACCAGGCGCGCAGCCTGGGCCTGAACGCGCTGGTGCTCGAAGCCGCGCCCAGCGTCGGCGGCACCTGGTATCACAACCGCTACCCCGGCGCGCGCGTGGACATCCAGAGCCTGGAGTATTCGTTCTCGTTCGACGAAGCGCTGCAGCAGGAATGGCGCTGGAGCGAACGCTACGCCGCCCAGCCCGAACTGCTGCGCTACGCCAATCATGTGGCCGACCGGTTTTCGCTGCGCGACGGCATCGCGCTGGACACGCGCGTCGCCGGGGCGCAGTTCGACGAGGCCAGCAACACCTGGCAGGTGGCCAGCACCGATGGCCGCCAGTGGCGTGCCCAGTTTTTGGTGATGGCCAGCGGCCCGCTTTCAACCCCCAACAAGCCGGCCTTCCCGGGCCTGGCGTCGTTCAAGGGGCGCGTGCTGCACACCGCTGATTGGCCACATGAGCCGGTTGATTTCACGGGCCGGCGCGTGGCCGTGGTGGGCACGGGGTCGTCCGGCGTGCAGGCCATTCCGATCATTGCGCAGCAAGCGGCCCGGCTCACCGTGTTCCAGCGCACCGCGGCGTACTGCGTGCCGGCTCACAACGGCCCGCTGGATGCGAACTTCGAGCGCCGCATCAAGGCCGACTACGCCGGCTTTCGCGCGCGCAACCGGCGCATGCGCCCGGGCTTCGGCAGCGAGCAGCCGGCGGGCACCGGCTCGGCCCATGCGGCCACGCCGGCCGAGCGCGAAGCCGAATTCGAAGCGCGCTGGCAGGTCGGCGGCTTCGGCCTGCTCGGCGCCTACACCGACCTGTTCACCGACCCGGTGGCCAACAACCACGCTGCCGAGTTCGTGCGCAACAAGATCCGCGCCGCGGTACGCGACCCGGCCACCGCTGAGCTGCTGTGCCCGCAACAACCCATCGCCTGCAAGCGGCTGTGCGTGGACACCGGCTACTACGCCACCTACAACCTGCCGCATGTGCGCTTGATGGATGTGAGCCAGCAACCGATTGAGCGCATCACCGAAACCGGCCTGGTCACGGGCGGGCATGCGTACGAGTTTGACGACCTGGTGCTGGCCACCGGCTTCGACGCCGTCACCGGCACCTTGATGCGGATGGATCTGCGCGGCCGCGCCGGCCTGCGCATTCAGGACAAATGGGCCGGGGGGCCGCTGAACCAGCTTGGCCTCATGGTGCAAGGCTTCCCCAACCTGTTCAACGTGGTCGGGCCGGGTTGCACAGCGGCGTTCACGGCGGTCATTGCCGCCATCGAACACCATGTGGAATGGATTGCCGAGTGCATCACCCACCTGCGCAGGAACGGCCTGCAAACGATCGACGCCACGCCGCAGGCCGAGGCCGCATGGGTCGCCCATGTGAACGCCGTGGCCACGCAGACCCTCTTCCTGAGCTGCAATTCCTGGTACCTGGGCGCCAACATCCCGGGCAAGCCGCGCATGTTCATGCCCTTGGCGGGTGGCTTCCCGGCTTATGTGGAACGTTGCACCACGGTGGCGCGCCAGGGCTACGAGGGCTTTGCGCTGGCATGAGGGCCGCAGCCACTGCCGCTGTGCTGGGCGCGGCGCTGCTGCACACCGGCTGCGCGCCCGCGCTGAACTGGCGTGATGTGCGCCCACCGGGCAGCGGCCTGCACGCGCAACTGCCGTGCAAGCCGGCCAGCCAAGTGCGCAGCGTGGGCCTGGCCGGCGCCAAAGTCTCGATGACGGTGCTGGCCTGTGACGCCGGTGGCGCCACCTGGTCACTGGCTTGGGCCGATGTGGCCGAGCCGGCGCAGGTGGGCCCGGCACTGGCCGCGCTGCGTGAGGCGGCCTTGAACAACGTTGGCGCTGGCGCTGCCACGCCCTTGCCGCTGGCCGTGAAAGGCAGCACCCAGCATGCGCAAGCCAGCCGCGTGGCCTTTGCCGGCCAATTGCCCAGCGGCACCGCGGTGCAGGCGCAAACCGCGGTGTTTGCCAAGGCGCTGCGCGTGTTCCAGGCCAGCGCGCTGGGCGCGGCGCTCGACGCGGCCGCCGCCCAGGTCTACTTCGATGCCCTGAGCCTGGCGCCATGAACCCGCCCGGCCACCCGAAGGGCGAATACCGGAGTGCGCAGCACGAAGGTTGCCTGATGAGCCGCCGGGCCGCCATCGTCCACAGGCCGATGGCCTTCGTCAGGCGACAGACAGTCCGCAGGGACTGTCTGTGTCCGGCCTCAGTTCCCAAGGCGAATACCGCAGTGCGCAGCACGGAGGTACTCCAGTGAACCGCCGGGCCGCCATCGTCCACAGGCCGATGGCCTTCGTCAGGCGACAGACAGTCCGCAGGGACTGTCTGTGTCCGGCCTCAGTTCCCAAGGCGAAACCCGCAGTGCGCAGCAAGAAGGTTGCCTGATGAACCCCGGTGTGCGCCTGTTCGCCGTCTTCGCCTTCGCGTACTTTTTTTCGGCGCTGCTGCGCGCCGTCACCGCCACGCTGGCGCCGGTGTTCAGCAGCGAACTCGGTCTGGGCGGTGGCGACCTCGGTTTGTTAGGCGGCGCTTACTTTCTTGGATTCGCTGCATTGCAGTTGCCGCTGGGCAAGGCGCTGGACCGCCACGGCCCGCGCCGGGTGCTCACGGCCTTGCTGCTGCTGGCCGTGCTGGGCTGCGTGGGCTTTGCCCTGGCGCAGGGCCTGGTGGGCCTGATCGTGTCGCGCATGCTTATCGGCATGGGCGTGGCGGCCTGCCTGATGGCGCCGCTGACCAGCTACCGCCACCGCTTCACGCCGGCCATGCAATTGCGCGCCAACTCGTGGATGCTGATGACCGGCTCGCTGGGCATGCTGGCATCGACCCTGCCGGTGCAGTGGCTGCTGCCGCTGCTGGGCTGGCGCGGCCTGTTCTGGGTGGCCGCGGCCGCGCTGCTGGTGGCCGTGGCCCTGATCCGCCTGGCCGTGGCGCCCGACGTGCCCGCCGCGCCGGTGGCCGCGTTGGCTGCGGAGTCGGCTGCCGAGTCGGCTGCCGAGTCGTCTGCAAGCAGCGGTTATGGTGCCATCGTGCGCCACCCGCGTTTTTTGCGCATGGCGCCGATGGGCTTTTTCAACTACGGCGGCATGATCGCCGTGCAGTCGCTGTGGGCCGGGCCGTGGTTGACGCAGGTCAGCGGCTGGTCGGCGCAGCAGGCCGCGCAGGGGCTGTTCGCCATCAACCTGAGCATGCTGTTCGCCTTCATGGCCTGGGGCGCGCTGATGCCGCGGCTGGTCAGGCGCGGGCTCGACAGTGAACGCGTCATGCGCTGGGGCCTGCCGCTGAGCCTGGCCCTGCTGGCGCTGAACGTGGCCCTGGGCGCGCAGGCCGGCGCCGCGCACTGGGCCGCCTGGTGCGTGGCCAGCACCTTCGTCTCGCTCAGCCAGCCGGCGGTGGGCCAGGCCTTCCCGGCGGCGCAGGCCGGGCGCGCGCTGTCGGCCTTCAACCTGGCCATCTTTGCCGGCGTGTTCTGCGTGCAATGGGGCATCGGCCTGGGGCTGGACGGCCTGGTGGCCCGCGGCGTGGCCTTGCCGCATGCCTACACCGTCTGCTTCGGCGTGTTCGGCCTGTGCTGCGCCGCCGCCTACGCCTGGTTCCTGCTGGGCAGCCGTGGCGCCACGGATAATCGCCCTGCATCTTCAGCCACCAGCAGACCATGACCACCGTTGTACTCGTCGCCCATGCGCCCCTGGCCAGCACCTTCAGCGGCCTGGGCGGGCATTGTTTCGAGCAGGCGGCCGCGTCGCTGAAGGTGCTGGACGTGCAACCCAGCGAGCAGATCGACGACGTGGCGCAGCGCCTGCGCGCACTGTTGCCGGGCGAGCCCGATGCCGATGTGCTGGTGCTGGCCGACACCGTGGGCGCCACGCCCTACAACGGCGCCAGGCAAGTGGCCGATGGCGACCCGCGCGTGCGCGTGATCGCCGGGCTGAACCTGCCCATGCTGTGGCGCACGCTGTGCTACCTGGGTGAGCCCATCGACAAGCTGTGCAGCCTGGCGCTGGACGGTGGTGTCGAAGGCATCAACCGGTCGCGCCCGGGGGCGGCATGAGCCGCCGGGCCGCTCCCAAGGCGAATACCGCAGTGCGCAGCACGGAGGTTGCCTGATGAGCCCGCCCGGCCGCCCGAAGGGCGAATTCCTGAATGCGAAGCATGAAGGTACCCCAGTGAACGTGATCAGCCCATGATCAAAACCGCCATCACCATCAGCAACAAGCTCGGCCTGCATGCCCGCGCCTCGGCCAAGCTGACCAAGCTGGCCGGCAGCTTCAAGAGCGAGATCCACCTCAGCCGCAACGGCCGGCGCGTCAACGCCAAGAGCATCATGGGCGTGATGATGCTGGCCGCCGGGTTGGGCAGTGAAGTGGAAATTGAGGTCGACGGCGCCGATGAGGTGGCGGCGCGCGACGCGCTGGCCACGCTGATCCATGACAAGTTCGGCGAAGGGCAATAAGTCGTGAGCATCCAGCTCTTCGGCCTGCCCGTTTCGCGCGGCGTGGCCATCGGCCGCGCGGTGCTGGTGGCCTCCAGCCGGGTTGACGTGGAGCACTACTTCATCACCCCGGCCGAGGTGGAGGGCGAAATCGCCCGCCTGCGCCTGGCGCGCGACACCGTGGCCGAAGAGTTCACCACCTTGCAGCGCGAGCTGCCGGCCGAGGCGCCGCACGAGCTGTCGGCGCTGCTTGACGTGCACCTGATGCTGCTGCGCGACGACACCCTCACGGGGGCCACCAAGCTGTGGATCAGCGAGCGCCACTACAACGCCGAATGGGCGCTCTCGGCGCAACTTGAAGTGCTGGCGCGCCAGTTCGATGAGATGGAAGACGACTACCTGCGCGAGCGCAAGGCCGACCTGGAGCAAGTGGTTGAGCGGCTCTTGCAGGCCATGGCGCGCGAGCATGCGCCGCAGCGCGCTGCCCTGACGCCAAGCCAACGCGGCGCGGCCGGCGAAGACCCGCTGGTGCTGGTGGCCAACGACGTGGCGCCGGCCGACATGATGCAGTTCAAGCACAGCGTCTTCACCGGCTTCGTCACTGATGTAGGCGGGCGCACCTCGCACACCGCCATCGTGGCGCGCAGCATGGACATTCCGGCCGTGGTGGGCGCGCGCGAAGCCAGCCGC
>JAYUPO010000216.1:0-10923 GCA_043760085.1 Burkholderiales bacterium | reverse complement strand
AGGGGCCGATCAGGCTGTCCAGATAGCGTGCCTCGAACTTGTGGGTGTCGCGCGCCAGGGCTTCCAGGTCGCCGATGCCGTAGTGGCTGGCGCCGGCGGCAAAGGTCTTGTGAAACGTTAAGGCCGCCAGCGTGGTGAAGCCGCCGGCGCTGCCGCCCCGAATGATGAGCCGCTGGCCATCCACCAAACCTTGCGCCACCAGGTGCTGCGCGCCGTGCACGCAGTCTTCCACATCGACCACGCCCCACTGGCCCTTCAGGCGTTCGCGGTATTCGCGGCCATGGCCGGTGCTGCCGCCGTAGTTCACATCGAGCACGGCAAAGCCGCGGCTCGTCCAGTACTGCAAGCCGGCCTTGAACACGGGCGCGGTGGCGGCGGTGGGCCCGCCGTGGCTGAACACCAGCAGCGGCGGTTTTTCACCGGCCGGCGCGGCGAAATCCTGATTCACCGGCGGGTAGTACAGGCCATGCGCGGTGCGGCCCTGGGCGGTGGGGAATTCGATGGCTTGCGGCACCGAGGTATAGCCGGGTTCGATGGCCAGGCCGCTGCCGCGCTTGAGCACCTCGGCCTGGCCGGTGTTCAACTCGATGCTCACCACGCTGGGTTCGAGCCACGGTGAGCCGGCCACGCACACGGCACGGCCGGCGCCGGCCTGCACGCTGGCAAACCAGCGGCAGGGCGTGTCCAGGCTGGTTAACGTCAGGCTGGAGGTGTCGAGCAGCGCCAGTTGCATGCTGCCGTGCTGGCTGTAGGCGCAGACGATGCGTTGCGCGCCAGCAAAGGCATAGCTGCTGGCGCCGAAGTTCCAGTGCGGCAGGCCGAACTCGGCGGCCAGCGGGGTCAGGTTTTGCGCCTGGCCGGCGCGCCAGCGGGTCAGGTTCCACCAGCCGCCCTTGTCACTCACGAAGTGCAATTCGCCAATGGGCGACCACAACGGCTGGCACACTGATTCAGCCACGCCGCCGGCCACGCACTGCGCTGCGCCCAGGCTGCCGTCGGCGTGCACCGGCGCCAGCATCAGCTCGGTGCCGTCCCAGGGCATGTTCGGGTGGCGCCATTGAATCCAGGCGAGGTGTTGGCCATCAGGGCTCAGGCGCGGCGCGCAGTAAAAGTCGCAGCCGCCGGCCACCACCGTGCCGCCCACCTCGTCGCCCAGCGCGTTCAACAGCACCAGCGTGTTCACCGCCTCGCCGCCGGCGCGGTGGTCTTCGCGCACGGCATACAGCCTGTCGTGCGCCGCGTCGTATTGCAGGTCGACATAGCGCAGCGCTGCCTGCGCGACATCGGGTGTGATGGCGCGCGCGGCGCCGGCGCCATCGCTGCGGTACAGCCGCTGGTCGGCAAAGTGGCTGAAGAACACCGTGCGCCCGGCCACCAGATACGAACGCCCGCCGTATTCGTGCACGCGGGTGCGCACATTGAACGGCGCGGGGGTGAGCTCGCTCACGCTGCCATCGGCGGCGCGGCGCAGCAGCGTGACGCGGCCTTTCTCGCCCGGTCGGCCCTCTTGCCACACCACGCCATCGCCGTCGATCTGGGTGTCACTCAGGGCCACCGTTTCGGCCACGATGGCGGCCGAGCTGAGCGGCGAGCGCCAGGCACCATGGGGGCGTTGCTGCATCACGCCGCCAGCAGCAGTTGCGTTTGCGTCACCACCGCGCACAGCTTGCCGTCTTCATTGCGAATCAGGGTTTGCCAGACCTGCGTCGTCTTGCCGCGGTGGAACGCCGTGGCCTCGCCGCTGACCGTGCTGCCAACCTTGGCGCCAGCGATGAACTTGGTGCTTGAATCGGTGGTGGTGGTGCGCTGGCCCGGCGCCATGTTGACGAAGGTGCCGATGGCGCCCAGCGTGTCGGCAAACGCCATGTACGCGCCGCCGTGCATGATGCCGCCGGCGGTGCACAAATCAGGCCGCACCAGCAACGTGGCGCGAACGCATTCGGGGCTGGCGTCGGTGACCTTGACGCCCATCAAGCCCGGGAACAACGGGTCGATGAGCTGCTGGATTTGGGCGGCAGTCGGCGGCATGGGGCGAGCCTTTTCAGAAACAGGTGGACGAGTGTCGCACTGCGCCGCCCGCGGCCGGCTTGCGCGAAACCCTGAACACTGCGGGCTGCGGGTCGGGCCTGGCGCCGCGCCGTCTGTTGGGCAAACACGACTGGCTGGCACGGCGCAAGCGCTGCCCGCCCCCTTGGCGGTGGTTCCGTTTTGGCGCAAAAGCCCCGCCCAGCGCGGGCTTACCCCAGCTTGGGGCCGGGGTGGCGATGTAGTCTCATCGCGCCCGTTCCTGTCAACCCCATGCGCGCAGTGCGCAGCCACCATTCATGAACAAGAAATTGCTACTCGCGGCCGGCCTGGCCGGTGCCGCCGCGCAGGTCGCGGCGCAGGTTGTGGCCCAGACGCCCGCCGCGCCGCAATCGGTGGTCGTCACCGGTTCGGTGCGCGAACGTGCGCTGCTCGATGCCCCCTACGCCATCAGCGTGATCGACGCTGAAACGCTGCGTGCCAGCGGCCCGCAGATCAATCTCTCGGAAGGCCTGGCGCGCGTGCCCGGCCTGGTGGTGGCCAACCGCAACAACTACGCGCAAGACCTGCAAGTCAGCTCGCGCGGCTTTGGCGCGCGGGCCGGTTTTGGCGTGCGCGGCCTGCGCCTGTACAGCGACGGCATTCCCGCCACCATGCCCGACGGCCAAGGCCAGGTCGCGCACTTCGACCTGGCCAGCGCGCAGCGCATCGAGGTGTTGCGCGGCCCGTTTTCGGTGCTCTACGGCAACGCCTCCGGCGGTGTGATCGCGCTGTTCTCGGCCCCGGCCACCACGCGCCGCTTCGAGGCGGCGGCCGATGCCGGCAGCTTCGGCCTGCGCCAGTTGCGCGTGCAAGGCGCCACGCCGCTGGACGGTGGCTTTGACCTGGCCTTGAGCGCCTCGGCGATGGAAAGCACCGGCTTTCGCCCGCGCAGTGAAGCGCAGCGCACGCTGGGCAACGTGCGCCTGGGCTGGCAAGGCGCGGCCGACAAATTAACGTTCCAGTTGGGCAGCCAGGAGCAAAGCGCGCAAGACCCGCTGGGCCTGGATCGCGCCCAGTTCAACGCCGACCCACGCCAAACCACCAGCCAGGCCACGCAGTTCAACACGCGCAAGACGATCAACCAAACCCAGGCCGGCGCCAATTGGCGCCACCGTTTTGAGGCTGCTGGTGCGCTGAGCGACAGCAGCGTCAGCGTCTACGGCGGCCAGCGCGGCGTGGTGCAGTGGCTGGCCATCGCCCCGGCCACGCAGGCCAACGTGCGCCATGGCGGCGGCGTGATCGACTTCGACCGCAGCTACAGCGGCGCCGACGCGCGGCTGACTTGGCGCTTCACGGGGCTTGATGTGGTGGCCGGCGTCACCGCCGAGCGCCAGCAAGACGCGCGGCGCGGCTATGAAAATTTCACCGGCACCGGCGCGGCCCAGGTGCTGGGCGTGACCGGCGCGCTGCGCCGCGACGAAACCAACCGCGCCGACACGCGCGAAGGCTTTGCCCAGGCCGACTGGGGCTTAACGAATGAAGTCAGCCTCACGGCGGGCCTGCGTTCGGGCACGGTCACCCTGAGTGCCAGTGACGCCTACCTGGGCAATGGCGACGATTCCGGCAGCGTGAAGTTCCGCTACACCAACCCGGTGGCCGGAGCGCGCTGGCGCGCCACGCCCAGCCTGACGCTGCATGCCAGCGCCGCGCGCGGCTTCGAGTCGCCCACGCTGGGCGAACTGGCTTACGGCCCGAACGGCATCGGCGGCTTCAACGCCGCTTTGAAGGGGCAGGGCAGCCGGCAATTCGAAATGGGTGCGAAGTGGCGCCAGGGTGCGTTCAGCGCCGACCTGACCGCCTTCCTGGCCGACACCAGCGACGAGATCGGTGTCAACACCAACAGCGGCGGGCGCCAGTCGTTCCAGAACGTGGGCCGCACGCGGCGCAGCGGGTTCGAGGCTTCGGGCGCGTGGCAAATTGCTGCCGCCTGGCGCGCGAGCGTGGCCTTCACCGTGCTGGACGCCAAGTATGTAGATGGCTTCCTCACCTGCCCGGGCATTCCGTGCACCACCACCGGCGCCAAGGTGGCGGTGGCCGCCGGCAACCGCATTGCCGGCACGCAGCGCGGCAGTGCCTTTGCCGAACTGGCCTGGCGCGGCGGCATGCTGGGTGACTGGGCGATTGAAGCGCGCGGCATGAGCCAGACCGCGGTGAACGACCGCAATGACGACTTCGCCGGCGCCTACGTCGTGATGAACCTGCGCGCCAGCCGCGAGTGGGCCTTGGGCGGCGACGGGTTGCGGCTGCAAGTGCTCGGCCGCATCGACAACCTGGCTGACCGCGTTCACGCCGGCAGCGTGATCGTCAACGAAGCCAATGCGCGCTTCTTCGAACCCGGCGCGCCGCGCAGCGCGCTGCTCGGCGTGCGCTTACTGAAGCGCTGGTAGGCGCGCAGGTCGGCACGCGGGTCGTCGCGTTCAGGCGGCTGACACGCTGCGATCGCGCGGCCGGGATAAGCGGCACCCAGATCAGCCGACACCCAGATCAGCCCGCTTGACAGCGTGTCGCTTGACAGCGTGCCGTTTGATATGTGACCATTACGGCACATATGAATGCCGCCTCACAACTCGATGCAGCCCGCCTGGACGCGGTGTTCTTTGCCCTGGCGTCCGAGCCGCGGCGGCGCATCCTCGATGTGCTGAAGCTTGAGCCCGGCTGCAACGTGAACCGCGTCTCGGCCTTTCTCGAAGCCGACATCGGCCGCTTCGCGGTGATGAAGCACCTGGCCACGCTTGAGGCCGCTGGCCTGGTGATCGCGCAGCGCTCAGGCCGCGAGCGCTTGCTGTGGCTCGACCCCACGCCCATTCAGTGGATTCACGAGCGCTGGACCACCGAGTTCAGCGCCTATTGGGCCGCGCGTTTGACGCAGCTGAAGTTCAGCGCTGAAGGCGCAGCGGTCACCCGCCTGCCTACCCGCAAAGGACGCCACCATGACTGACAGCCGCGCCAAACCTGACGCAATCTTTCGCATCGTTATCCAGGCCGACATCCAGCGCGTCTGGCGCGAACTGACCAAGACCGATGAAGCCCAGGGCGCCGTGTTCAACGCCTGGCTGCACACCACCGGCCTGGTGCCTGGTGCGCGCATGCAAATGCGCACCGGCACGGGCAAGCATGTGCTGGTGGTGGGTGAGGTGCTGGAACTCGACGCGCCGCATCGCTTTGTGCACAGCCACCGCTTCACCCAATACGACGACCCGGTGTGCCAGGTGGCTTATGAGCTCAAGCCGGTGGCCGCGGGTGTGGAGGTCACGCTCACCGTCACCGGCCTGGCAGCGGGCACGCGCAGCGCCAAGAGCATGTGCCAGGGCGGTGACATGATTTTGAAGACGCTCAAGGCCATCGCCGAAATCGGCCGCCCGCCGCTGGGCATTCGCTTGATGTACGTGGCGTTCGGCGCCTTGGAGTTCGTGCTGCCCAAGCGCACCCGCAGTGAACACTGGCCGTTGTGACGGCGACTCACCTGGAGACAAATGCCATGACCGAACTTCAAGCCACCCACAGGCGCGCTCTGGTCGCGGTGCTGGCGTGCGCCGCACTGACGGCGGCCGTGGGCCAAGACGCTGCGCCGCCGGTCAAACGCCAGCAGTTCGTTTACGTCTTGAGGGTGGCCCCCGCCTATCAAGACGCGGGCCGTTGGGCCGCCACTGAAAACGCCGTCGTCGCCCGGCACTTCGAACGCCTGACCAAGGCTGCGCAAAGCGGCCAGGTCATCCTGGCTGGCCGAACGGTAGAGGGCCTGGCGCAGACCTTCGGCCTAGTCATCTTCGAGGCCGATGACGCCGACGCGGCCCGGCAGTTCATGGCCAGCGACCCGGCCGTTGAAGCCGGCCTGATGCACGCCACGCTGCACCCGTATGCGGTGGCGCTGCAAAGGAAAGTTCGCGTCGAATGAGCGCAGCGCGCCGTGCGCCGTGCAACGTGCAACGTGCAACGTGCTTATGCCGGCGCCGGCACCGAACGCACGGCGCGTTGCCACGCCGCCAGCATCATTTTGAACGAATGGTGCTCGGGGCCGATGCCGCGGCAGGCTGACGCATCCACCACCTGCACCGGCGCGCCGAGCTGGTTGATGCCAAGGTCCTTCAACACCGCAGTGTCCAGTGAATCATGCAAATGGATGCCGGGGATGATGAGCTCGGCGCGCTGCGACGCGCGCAGCGCCGCATAGGGTGCGTGCAGGCGCGCGGCGTCGGTGGCGGCGCGGATGACGGCGCTGCGCGGCTGCAAGGGCTGCGCCGGCAAACCGCTGAATGCATAGGCGTCGGGCACCAGCACCTGGGCGTAGACGCTGTAGCGCGCCGCCTTGGGGAACAGGCCGAAGCGGTTGTAGAAGGCTTCGGCCAGCAGGCCCGGCGACGCGCGCCGGGCGATCTTGGCCACGGCGTTGCCGGTGGGCAGGCCGAACACGGCGCGTTGCTCGATGCCGAAGTCGAGCCGGCGAAACGCAAAGCGCGCCGGGCGCAGGGTATACAGCGCGCCCGCCGCGGCCACATGCTGCGCCGGGAAGAACAAGCCCTCGATGCTGCGTTCGATGGCCGGCGCGCTGACGCCATCAACCTGGCCGACATAACAGAAGGCATGATCTGACACGGTCGCGCGCGCGGCGCGAACGCCCAGTGAACGGTCGATCAAGCCCGGCGTGTGCAGCGCCCCGGCGGCCAGCCACAGGCGCCGCGCACGCAGCTCGCCGTGCGCTGTGCGCACCCGCACCGGCCACTCGCCGCCGGCCAACGCAAAGCCCTGTGCCAACTCCGCCTGCAACACCAGCCTGCCGGCGCGCTGGGCCTGCAAGCGCAACAGTTCGGCCCAAGGGCGAATCGGCCGCCAGGGCACGAACAGGTGCGGCTGGCCGAGCCGGCTGCGCACCGGCGTGCGCGGATAGAAGCGTGCAAACAGCGCCGCGAAGTCATCATCGGCCGCGGCGCCGAAATTGCTGCGCCAGCCGGTGGGGATCACGCCATGCCAGGCATTGCCCAGGCCACCCAGGCCGAGGTACGAACACGGCGCGGTGGCGCGCGCGTCGTAGTGGGCGTACTGCCCCACGCGCGGCCCACCCAGCACCAGCACGCTGCGGCTGTGTTCCAGGCCCAGCACGGCGCCCAGTGCGGCCAGGCCAGAGCCTATGACGATGTCTTCGAAATCCAAAGCCGGTTGCTCAGATAGGTGTAGCCATACCAGCGCAGGCCCAGGCTGCGCAGCAGCAGGTCAAGCGGGCGCAGCAGGCAGGGGTGGCTGGCGGCCAAGGCCATCAAGCTGCCGTAGAGCGTGAACAGGCCGGCATCCAGTGAGTGCTTGAACGGGCGGCGGATGCGTTCGAACAGACGCCGGCCTGTGCCGCCTTCTTCAGGCCAATGCGGCGCGAGCATGAAATCGGCCAGCCGCGCATGCGAGGTGGCGATGTTGTCTCCGCCCGGCAATTCATCGGGTTGGCCGTAGACCAGGCCCAGCGTCAGCACACGGCCCTGCGGCAACGCGCGCACTTCCTGTTCAGCCAGATGTTTGACGCGCGGATATTCGTAGCAGTTGCTGCGCTCGTTCACGATCACCGCTGACGACGACACATACACCAGCTCGGCCACGCCGGCACTTTGCAGGCGCTGCAACAGCGCGCTGTTTTGCGCCGGGTCGCGCGAGTAGGCGAAGACCCAGACGCGATCTTGCGGCGTGAAGGCAAAGCTGGCCAGATCGCGGTGGCTCAAGGTGGTGGAGAAGCGCTGCGCCATGAGCGTGCCGGCAGCCAGCGCGCGCCAGACCTTGGCGTTGCCGCCGAGCACCACCTCGCGCAGGCCTGGGGTCGCCAAACCTGGCGTTGCTTGGGTCATGGCTGAAAGGGCGGCTGGTGGCTGAAGCGGGTGTTGGTCGGGCCCCGGGGGCAAGCCGCAGTCTAGTTCACCGAGTCATTGAATTCGGATCGGTGCCGCCCATGCGACACGGCCGCGCTGCAGCGTTGGATGACAGACGATTGCTGACGATTGCGGACAAGCACTGATCTGCCGGCATGAGGGCGGCCGCGAGAATGCGGGCATGAATCAATACCTTGCGCAACACCGGGCCTTGAATCGTTTCATCTTGTGTGCAGCCCTGGCCTGGCCTGCAGCCACGCCCGCCGCCGATCGCCCCTTCCTGGCCACCGCCAGCGCGGCGGCCGAGGAAGACGACGACCGGGTCTGGTCGATTGAGACCACCTGGCAAAAGCTCGGCCCGGCGCGTGGCTTGAGCGTGGCGGCCGAATATGCGTTCAACCCGACGAATTCGCTTCAGGTTGAACTTGAGCGCGAACGCGCCGGCGGCGGCACGATGCGCGGTGCGGCGCTGGAATACAAGCACCTGTTCAACCACATTGCGCGCGATGGCTATGGCTGGGGCATCGACGTTGAACTGGCATTTGAAGTGGACAGCGGCCAGGGCTGGCGCCGCAGCAGCCTGGCGCTGACGGCACCGCTAACGTTTCAAATCATGCAAGGCGCGGGTTTTGTGCACCTCAACGCCGGCGTGGTCAAACCCGCCGGCACGCCGCGCGAGTGGTTGCGCTCGGTGGCCATTCAGGCCGAGGCCGGGCGCCGCACCGAATTGTTCGCCGAAGCCGCCGCGCAGGGTGGGCAGCGCTTACTGCAAGCCGGTGTGCGCTGGTGGATTCAGCGCGAAAAACTGGCGCTTGATGTTTCAGCCCAGCGTGTGCGCGAAGGCGGGCAGCGCGAAAGCGGCGTGGTGCTGGGGCTGGCCTGGTACGACTTGACCTGGTAGCTGCCTGGGTCAAGGTGCCGGTGGCGCCACCGCCGCCCCTTTGATGCCATGCCGCGCCAGGGCCTGGGCCACAAAGCCCGAGGCCTTCATTTCCTCCACAAACCCATGCAGCAAGCGCGCTGCGGCATCGCGCCCCTTGGGCGTGGCCATGGCCTGGTTGATGACCATGAAACGCCCGGGCAGCAGGCGCACGCCGCCGATGCGCTGTGCGTCGGCTTCAAGCTGCTGTTTGACGCCCGCGGCGACATCGAGCTTTTGCGCCATGAAGACATCGACCACGGTTTGTGAGGTGGGCGAATGAACGATCCTGGCCTGCTTCAATTCGCGGCCCAGGTACAGGTCGTATGCGCTGCCCTTGGCCGCCGCAATGCGCACGCCGGGCACGTCCACCTCGTCGTTGCTGCGCAGCGGCGAGCCATTGGCCACCAGGTAGGCGCCTTCGATCACCACGTAAGGTGGCGTTTGCAGCATGTCCTGCCCGCGCAGCGGGTCGATGGCCACGAAGGCGATGTCCCAGGCGTTGGCCTTCGCGCCTTCGACCACCTTGCCGGCGGCTTCAAAAATGACGAGTTCCAGGCTCACACCCAGGCGGCGCGCCAGCTCGGTGGCCAAGTCAACCGACACGCCGTGCGGCGCCTGGTTTGCCGCGCCCCGGTTGGCCAGGATGGGGTTGCCCAGGTTGATGGCGGCGCGCAGCGTGCCGCTGGGGGCGAGTTCGGTCTTGGCGGCGGTGGTGTGGCTGTTCATGGTGGTGGTGCAGGCCAGCAGCAGGGCGCAGGCAGCATAAAGGGTGATTCGCATGATTTGCATGAAGCGGCTCGGTTGGTGGGCGAGTGTGGATGAGATGGCTGAGCCAGCGTAGCCAGTCTCGCATTGTCGCAAGCGCGCCACCAGCACGACCGATTCGTGCTCGGCACCTGATAAACATCGGTTCACAATCTGGTACAGCAGCGATAAGAATCGAACCCTGGCATGCGATTCCGGCTGCGGTTTTGGCGAACTTAATACCACAGCGAGGTTTACGCGATGGCATCATCGACTGAGCATCAGGTTGGCATGCATGACGTTGAACTGGCGCGCCGGGCGAGTGCCTGGGACGAGTTTGTTGCAGCTCAGCCTGGCGCAGGTTTCATGCAGTCATCGTGGTCGTCAAATATCCAGCTTGATAATGGCTGGGGAAATTATGGCGTCGTCATCAGAGACGGGGAAACCATTGTCGGTGGCGCGCAGGTGCTGACCAAATCTTTTGCGCCAGGAAAAAGTTACTACTACATACCGGAAGGCCCGGTACTGCCGCAGGACGAGTCGGACGGTGCACAAGTCATGCAAGCCGTGATGGATTTTATCGACAGGAAACGCCAGAGCGAAGACCGAGCCATAAGCCACTTGTGCATCGAGCCGCGCTGGCAGCAGCTGCCGGACTGCGTGAGCGGGTTTCGCGCGCGCAGAAGATGGGTGGAGCCACGAACCACCCTGTACATTGATCTGCTCCCCGACGAAAGCGCAATACTCGCTCAGATGAAGCCAAAAGGGAGGTACAACATCCACGTGGCGCGCCGCCACGGGGTTTCAATTGTCGAAGACATTTCACCCGAAGGCCGCGAGGATTTCGTACGTATCTACCAGGAGACGATCGACCGGCACGGGTTGAAGGGTAATAAGGCCGGCTATTATCATATGTTGATTCCTCGGCTCGTTGCCGCGGGCCGCGGCTCGGTCTTCTTTGCTGAATACCAAGGGTTGAGAGTAGCGACGGTCTTGGTGGTTTATTTCGGCGAGCGGACCACCTACTTTTTCGGTGGCTCCATCGCAGCGCACCGTCACGTCATGGCGCCCTATCTGCTCCACTTCGAAATCATGCTCCGAGCCAAGCAGATGGGTTGTCGGTGGTATGACCTGTATGGTATTGCTCCGCAGTCGGTGGGCGCAGATCATAAGTGGGCCAATATCAGCGTGTTTAAACGTAAGCTGGGCGGGCAGGATTTTAGTTTTGTGCCTTCGATGGATTACGTCTACGACGCCGTCGCATACGAAGCGTATCGGCAATCTCGATGATTTGATTGCCCCGGTGGGCGCGAGTTGAGTATTTCATTGTGAGTTCCACATGAC
>JAYUPO010000215.1:0-4092 GCA_043760085.1 Burkholderiales bacterium | reverse complement strand
CACTGGCCGCATTTGCCGCATTTGCCGCCTTTTCCGCCTTTGCCACATTGGCGCCACTGGCCGCGCCGGCCACCACCGGCACCGCCTGCACCGCGCTGCCCAGCCCGCCGACCCAATATGCCGCGCCCAAGGCCACGGCCAGGCCGGCCGCGCCCAGGGCCAGCAGGGGCGCGCGCTGGGCCAAGGCCTGGCGGAGCGCGGCGCGGCGGTCGGCGCCAAAGACTTCGTTGCCGGCTTGCACCACCATCTTGTCGTCGGCGCGGCGCTTGCCTTGGGCATAGGCGCCGAGCAAGGCGCGGTCGCATAGCAGGTTGATGCGCCGCGGCACGCCGCGCGAAAGTTTGTAGATGCGCGCCAGTGCCGCGCGCTCGAACGGCAGCGGCCCGCCCCAGCCGGCCACTTCAAGCCGGTGGCGGATGTAGTGGCGCATCTCGTCTTCGCTCAGCGCGCCCAGGTGGTAGCGCGCAATCACGCGCTGGGCGAGCTGCTCCATCTGCGGCTGGGCCAGCATGTCGCGCAGTTCGGGCTGGCCGATGAGCACGATCTGCAGCAGCTTGCGTTCGCGCGTTTCCAGGTTGGTGAGCAGGCGCAACTGTTCCAGCACATCGAGCGCCAGGTTCTGCGCCTCGTCGATGATCAACAGGTTGTTCTGGCCCACGGCGTGGGTGCGCAGCAAGAACTCGTTCAACGCATCGACCCGGCCCTTGCCCGTGGCACCGGGCTCCACCAGCACGCCGAATTCGGTGCACACCGATTCCAGCAACTCGTCGGCCGTGAGCTTGGGGTTGAAGATGTAGGCCACGTTGCATTTCTTGGGCACCTGCTCCAGGAAGCAGCGGCACACCGTGGTCTTGCCGGCGCCGATTTCACCGGTGAGCAGCACGAAGCCGCCCCCGCCCTTGATGCCATACAGCAAGTGGGCCAGGGCCTCGCGGTGGCGCTCGCTCATGAAGAGGTAGCGCGGGTCGGGCGCGATCGAGAACGGCTCGTGCTTCAGGCCCAGGGCTTTGGCATACATAGCTGGCGAGGATAAGGCAGCCCCTTTCCTACAATGCGGCCGATGAACGCTGTGCATGCGCCGCCCCTGCGTCGGCCGATCCGTGAATTGCCCGATGAACTGGTAAGCCAGATCGCCGCCGGCGAAGTCATCGAGCGGCCGGCTTCGGTGGTGCGCGAACTGGTGGACAACGCGCTCGATGCCGGCGCCACCCAGATCACGCTGCGCCTGCAAGCCGGCGGCGTGCGCGCCATCGTGGTGGAAGACGATGGTTGCGGCATTCCTGCGAACGAATTGGCCCTGGCGCTGAAGCGCCATGCCACCAGCAAGATCGGCAGCCTGGCCGAGCTGGAACAGGTGGCCACGATGGGGTTTCGGGGCGAAGCATTGGCGGCCACGGCCTCGGTGGCGGAACTCTCGCTCACCAGCCGCACCGCGCAAGACGCGCACGCCACGCGGCTGGACGCACACAGCGGCGAGCTGCAACCCGCCGCGCGCGCCGTGGGCACCACGGTGGAAGTGCGCGAGCTGTTCTTCAGCACGCCGGCGCGGCGCAAGTTCCTGAAGACCGATGCCACCGAGCTGGCCCATTGCGTGGAAGCCGTGCGCCGCCATGCCCTGGCGCGGCCCGAGGTGGGTTTTGCGGTGTGGCATGAAGGCAGGCTGGTGGAACAGTGGCGTGCCGGCAATGCTGAAGCGCGCCTGGCCGATGTGCTGGGCCGCGAGTTCAGCGCCAACAGCCGCGCCCTGCACTTCGAAAGTACTACTTTAAGAATGCATGGCCGCAGCGGCACGCCCGAGGCGGCGCGGGCGCGGGCTGACCATCAATACGTCTACGTGAACGGCCGTTATGTGCGCGACCGCCTCATCGCCCACGCCATGCGCGCCGCCTATGAAGACGTGCTGCACGGTGCGCGCCAGCCGGCCTATGTGTTGTTCATTGATGTTGACCCGGCGCGGGTGGACGTGAACGTGCACCCGACCAAGATCGAAGTGCGCTTTCGCGATGGCCGCGAGTTGCACCAGGCGGTGCAGCGCGCGGCTGAGAACGCCCTGGCACCCAACCGCGCGGCGCTGGCGCAAGAGTTCGCGCAGGGCCTGGCGCGAGGCTTGAGCGCGGATCAGGCCGGTGGCGCCGCGGCGCCGCGGCTCTTTCGGCCGCTGGAAACAAATTCATATCAAACCCGCCTGAGCCTGCCGCAAGTGGCGCAGCTTTACGCCGCCGAGCCGGCGCCGGCCTGGAACGGGGCGCCACGGCCGCTCGCCCCACAAGACACCAAACAAGATACCAAACTGAGCGATGCGCAGGACAACGAGCAACCTGACCTGCCACTTGGCCGCGCCCTGGCGCAGCTCGGTGGCGCCTATGTGCTGGCCGAAAACGCCCAGGGCCTGGTGATCATCGACATGCATGCGGCGCACGAGCGTGTGGTGTACGAGCGCTTGAAAACCGCGCACAACGCGCAGCGCTTGCAGGCCCAGCCCTTGCTGATCCCCTTTACCTTCAGCGCCACCGACGCCGAAGTGGCGCTGGTGCAAACGCACCAGGCCACGCTGCATGAGCTGGGGCTTGATGTGGCGCCATTGACCCAGCGCACCCTGGCCGTGCGCAGCCGGCCCGCCGCATTGCCCGATGCTGACCTGGCCGAGCTGACCCGCTCCGTGCTGGCCGAACTGAGCGAAGTCGGGGCAGCCGGGGCCGTGCAGCGCGCGCGCGATGATTTGCTGGCCACCATGGCCTGCCACGGCGCGGTGCGCGCCAACCGCGCGTTGAGCCTGCCGGAAATGAACGCGCTGCTGCGCCAGATGGAAGCCACTGAACGCTCGGACCAGTGCAACCACGGCCGGCCCACCTGGCGTCAGGTTTCGCTGAAAGAGCTCGACCAACTGTTCATGAGGGGGCGTTGAACATGGCCAGGAAGTTCCTGCTCATCTTGCTGTTAGGCGCCACGCAGCTGGGCGGCGGCTGCGCCACGCTCGACGACACGCAGGCGCGCTGGATCTTCCGCCCCACGCGCGAGGCCTGGCGCGGCGGCGTAGACCTCACCCAAGGCATGCACGAGCACTGGATCGAATTCGCCTCGCAGGTCGATGCCGGCCAGGCGGTGAAGCTGCATGCGCTGTGGTTGCCGCAGGCGCGCAGCGATGCGCCGGTGTTGCTGTTCCTGCACGGTGCGCGCTGGGATCTGCGCGGCAGTGCCCTGCGCATGCGGCGCATGCACGAGCTGGGGTTTGCAGTGCTGGGCGTGGACTACCGCGGCTTTGGCCGCAGCAGCGGCGACGTGCCCTCCGAGCCACGCGCCTATGAAGACGCACGCCAGGCCTGGGGTTGGCTGGCCGCGCAACACCCGGGCAAGCCGCGCTACATCTTCGGCCATTCACTTGGCGGGGCCGTTGCGGTGCAACTGGCCGCCAGCGTGACCGATGAAGCCGGCCTGATGGTCGAAGGCACCTTCACCTCGGTGGCCGACGTGCTGGCCACTTATCGCTGGGGCTTTGCCGGGCTGGGCATCTTGATCACGCAGCGCTTCGATTCAATCAACCGCATTGCCGATGTCGGCTCGCCGCTGCTGGTGGTGCACGGCACGGCCGACACGGTGATCGCGCCCACGCTCGGCGAACGCCTGTACGCCCAGGCGCGCAGCCCGAAGCGGCTGGAAAAGGTGGAAGGCGGCACGCACCACAACACCAACGCCATGGGCATGGCGCAATACCGCCGCGCCCTGGGTGAACTGTTTGGCCTGGCCAGCCCCGCCACCACCACGATCACTGCCAGCACCCGATGAGCGAGCCCCAGCAGCACCCCGAAGGCCAGCGCCTTTCAAAGGTGATGAGCGAACGCGGCCTGGCCTCGCGCCGCGAAGCCGATGAATGGATCAGCGCCGGCTGGGTGCGGGTGGATGGCCGCATGGCGGTGCTGGGCCAGCGCGTGCTGCCGGCGCAAGCCATCGCCGTCGACCCCGCTGCCAGGCGCGAACAGGCCAAGGCCGTGACCGTGCTGTTGCACAAGCCGATCGGCTTTGTGAGCGGCCAGGCCGAAGATGGCCACGCGCCGGCGGTGACGCTGGTCACGCCCAACAACCGCTGGGCCGAAT
>JAYUPO010000214.1:0-10971 GCA_043760085.1 Burkholderiales bacterium | reverse complement strand
GGTGGCCGGGCTGCTCACGGCGCTGGTTCTGGCCCTCATGCCGGTGGGCCGCCCGGCGCTGCGCCACGCCGGCGCCATTGCCGCACGCGCCGCCTTGCTCGGCGCGCCGATCATGATTGCCTTGTTCCTGCTGTTCCCACGCATCGGGCCGTTATGGGGTGTGCCGCAAGACGGCCCCGGGCGCACCGGCCTGTCAGGCAGCCTCACACTGGGTGGCGTGGCCGCGGTGGCAAACGACGATTCAATCGCCCTGCGGCTGCGCTTCAAAGACCAGCGCCCGGCGCCGGGGTCAATGTACTTTCGCGGCCCGGTGCTGGCCGGCTTTGACGGCCGCGAATGGACGCGCCAGGGCAGCACCCCCAAGCACTGGCCGCGCGCCGCCGCCGAGCTGCGCCTGCGCGGCCAGCCCGTGCGCTACGAGATGACGCTGGAGCCCAGCCGCATGACGGTGCTGCCGCTGCTGGAAACCACGCCGGCCGGCCCCGACACCACGCCCGAGATCGACGGCCACACCCCGCACCTGCAAAGCGACTTGCAGTGGGCCGTGGAACAACCCTTGAGCGAGCGCCTGCGCTTCGAGGCGGTGGCCTGGCCGGCATTCAGCCATGGGCCGCTGTCGCCCAGCCCCGAGCTGCGCGAATTCACCCAGTTGCCCAGCGGCTTCAACCCGCGCACCCTGACCTGGGCACATGCCCTGCGCGAACGCCCCGGCCTGGCCCAGGCCGACGCGCCGGCGCTGGTGCAGGCCGTGCTGGCGCACATTCGCGACGGCGGCTACAGCTACACGCTGGAGCCTGGCCGCTATGGGCGCGACGCGATCGACGAGTTCTGGCTCGGCCGCAAGCTCGGTTTTTGCGAGCACTACGCGGCCAGCGTGGTGGTCATCCTGCGTGCCCTGGGTGTGCCCGCGCGCATCGTCACCGGCTACCAGGGCACCGACGTCGAGCCGGTCGACGGCTACCTGGTGGTGCGCCAGCGCAATGCCCATGCCTGGGCCGAGTACTGGCAAGCCGGCCGCGGCTGGGTGCGGCTGGACCCGACCACGGCGGTGGCGCCCGAGCGCATCTTTCGCGGCCTCAGCCTGGTGCCCAGCGGCAACCTCATGACCAATGCCCTGGGGCGCGTGAACCCCGAGTTGCTGGGCCAGTTGCGCATTGCCCTGGAAGCGGCCAACAACCGCTGGAATCAATGGGTCATGAACTATTCGCGCGTGCAGCAGTTCAAGCTGCTCGAAAGCCTGGGCCTGGAAGCGCCGAACTGGGCCGACCTGGCCTATGTGCTCATCGGTTTGATGCTGCTCGGCCTGGCCGGCAGCGGCGGCTGGGCACTGTGGGACCGCCAACGACAAGACCCCTGGCAGCGGCTGCACCGGCGCGTGCAGCAACGCCTGGCGGCGCTGCAGGTGCAGGTGCACGCACATGAAGCGCCGCGCACGCGGGCCCAGCGCGTGCGTGCCAGCCTGGGTGCGGCGGGCGAAGCCGTGGCTGCGGAGCTGGAGGCGCTCGACCGCCTGCGCTATGCCGCCACGGGGGCAGCGCGCAGGCCGGGCGCGCAGTGGTGGCAACGCTTCGACAGCGCGGCCAGCGCGGCCATCACAGACGTGAGGCGGGCTCCCGGCGCCACTTGAAGGCCAAGCGGTGCCCGTGGGCGCGACGACAATCCGCGCCACACCATGACCACCCCCACCCGCCGCACCCTCGTGCTGGCCACCGGCCTGGCACTGGCCGGTTGGGCCCACCCGGCCTTCGCGCGCAAGCCCAAACCCGCGCGCAAGCCAGCGCCCGCTGAACCCACCTATGGCCGGCGCGCAGACATCATGGCCTTTGCTGCCGATGTGGCCGAGCGCCGCCATTTGCCCTTGCGCTGGCTGCAAGCCCAGCTTGCCCAGGCGCGGCCGCAGATGAGCGTGCGCCGCCTGATCATGCCGCCGCCCGTGGCCACGGCCAAGAATTGGGCGGCGTACCGGGCGCGCTTCATCGAGCCGCGGCGCATCGAGGCCGGCGCGGCCTTCTGGCGCGCCAACCAGGCCTGGCTGTCGCGTGCAGAGCAGAGTTATGGCGTGCCGCCGCACATCGTGGTGGGCATCGTCGGCGTGGAGACTTTTTACGGCCGCTTCATGGGCAACTACCGCGTGCTCGACGCCCTGGCCACCTTGGGCTTCGACTTCCCCAGCGGGCGCAGCGACCGCAGTGCCTTCTTCCGCGGCCAGCTTGAAGAGCTGTTGGTCTGGTGCGCGCGCGAAGGCGTGCCCGCCAGCAAGCCCATGGGCTCTTACGCCGGGGCCATGGGCTTGCCGCAATTCCTGCCCGGCAGCATCAACCGGTTCGCGGTCGATTTCGATGGCGATGGCCACATCGACCTGGACCGCAGCGCGGCCGATGTGGTGGGCAGCGTGGCGCGCTACCTGGCCGACCACGGCTGGCAGCGCGAGCTGCCCACGCATTTCGATGTTTTGCCCCCGCCTGCGGGCGCGCAGCGCACCGAACTGCTGGGCCCGGACATCAAGCCCACGTTCAGCGCCATGCAGATGGCCGACCTGGGTGCCGTGCTCAGCGACACCGGCCGCGGGCATGACGGCCCGCTGGCCCTGGTGGAGCTGTTCAACGCTGAGGCGCCGCCCAGTTACGTGGCCGGGACCGTGAACTTCTATGCCGTGACGCGCTACAACTGGTCAAGCTACTACGCACTGGCCGTCATCGAGCTGGGTGAGGCGGTGCGCGCGGCGCTGGTTTGAAGGCGGCCGGCGCGGACTCAACCAGACTTCATATTGAAATTCCCGCATATATAGCGGGAATTTCAATATACTGAATCGCATGTTCCCACGCACGAATCTACAGGATTCGATCCGCGCCGCGCTGGTGCGCAGCCCCGCCGTGGCCCTGGTGGGTCCGCGCCAGGTGGGCAAAACCACCTTGGCGCGCGGCCTGCTCGAACCCGGCTCGCCGAACTGGTTCGACCTGGAAGACCCCGCCTCGCGCGCACAGCTGGCGCAGCCGCAACTGGCCTTGCAGGGCCTCTCTGGCCTGGTCGTGATCGACGAAATCCAACACGCACCCGAGTTGTTCACCGTGCTGCGCGTGCTGATCGACCGCCCCGCCAACGCCGCGCGCTTCCTGCTGCTGGGCAGCGCCTCGCCCGCCCTGCTGCGGCAAAGCAGCGAATCGCTGGCCGGGCGCATCGAGGTCATCGAAACCTCGGGCTTCACGCTCGACGAAACCGGCGCTGAATCCGCCGCCACGCTTTGGTGGCGTGGTGGCTTTCCACGCTCGTTCACCGCCGCCACCCAAGCTGACAGCCGCACCTGGCGGCGCGAATTCATCCGCACGCTGGTCGAGCGCGACCTGCCGCAACTGGGCATGAACGTGCCCGCACCCGCCATCCACCGTTTCTGGTCCATGCTGGCGCACTTTCACGGCCAGGTCTGGAACGCAGCCGACCCCGCGCGCTCGCTCGGCGTGAACGAAAGCACCGTGCGCCGCTACCTCGACTGGCTCACGCAAGCCTACCTGGTGCGCCAACTGCAACCCTGGTTCGCAAATCTGGGCAAGCGGCAGGTCAAGGCGCCCAAAATTTATCTGCGCGACAGTGGCCTGCTGCATGAACTGCTGGCCATCGCCGACCCTGCCGCCCTGGCGCGCCACCCCAAGTGCGGCGCCTCGTGGGAAGGCTTTGCGCTAGACCAGGTGCTGCGCATCGCGCGGCCTGACGAAGCCTACTTCTGGGCCACCCACGCCGGCGCCGAACTCGACCTGCTGATGTTCAAAGACGGCCGGCGCATCGGCGTTGAATTCAAACGTGCGGATGCCCCCGCGCTCACGCCTTCGATGCGCATTGCGCTGAGCGACCTGGCACTGGACGCGCTGTACGTCGTCTACCCCGGCACGCGCCGCTACGCGCTGGCGCAGAACGTGGAAGTCGTGCCCTTGGCTGCTGTGCTGCCGGCCCTGCCTTAGCAGGTCAAAGCCGGGCCAGCAGCATCCACGCCGCTTGCTGCGGGTCGTCGGCATCGGTCACCAGGCACAGGGCCACGCCACCCCGCCCGGCGCGCACGGCCAGGCCTTCAACCTTGGTGCGCACATCCAGCGCGCGCATCCACAACACCTGGCCGGCGGCGTTGCAGCAGCCCACCACGCTGCCGCTGCACGGCCCGTCGGCCACGCTGTCGGCGGCGTCTTCTGCCGCTGCGCTGAACAGGAAGCCACCGCCGGGCAGTGCCGCGCCATCGGTGAATCCCAGCGGCACGCCATTCAGGCGGCCCAGGTCAACCGGCAACACTGCGCGCGGCGACACAGCACTGCGCGTGCCCGCCAACACATCAGCCAGGTCGCGCAGCGTGTAGCGCAGCACCGCATTGCCGGCGCCACCCGCCGCACCGCGGTTGAGCAGCAGCAGCCGCGGCCCGGCCAGCAGCGCGCCTTCCAGGTTGATGGCCCCCAGGCGCTGGCGCAGCGGCTCGTGCAGGGCGGCCAGGTCAAGGCGCTGCACCGCGCCCAGCGGCAAGCCCGTGGCGCCCAGCGTGATGAGCGCGCCCACGCTGCGCTGCGGCAACGCGCCCGAGCCGAGCGCAAGCAAACGCCGCCTGGCCTGGCCTGGCGCGGCTGGCATCAGCAGCAAACTTTCCAGATCAGCCTTGCGCCGCTTGCGCACCGCCGCCGCAGCAGGCAAGCCACCCGGCAACAGCCGAAAGCGGCGGCCGGGCGTGTTGGCATCGCTGAACACGGCCAGGTGTTGCTCGTCATCAGCCACCACATAAGCGCGCCCGCCGTGGCAGACCAGGCCGCTGGCCGCGCTCAACGGGCGTGATGCGTCGGTGCCCGGCTGCGCGTGGGTGGTCAATGCCCGCAGCCGCCGCGTCACCAGCACGGCGGCGTGGTTCATGCGCGCCGCGCCAGGCCTGCCGAGACCCGCAGTGCGCCGCGCCGCGCCGGGGCCACCGGGCGCGGCAAGACTTGCCGCTCGATGGTGTCGACGATCGCCGCGCGGCGCTCGGCCTGCACTTGCGCCGGGTCAACGCCCTGCTCGAAGATGGCCGAGAACGTGGGCCGATTCGAGACGAAGTGAAAGGCCAGCGCCACCGTGTTGGTGTAGACGTCGATCACGCGCAGCGCTGCATCAACCGCGCCTTCGGCCTGGCCGCGTTCAAGGATGCGCTGCAGCACCTCCAACCCCAGCAGGTTGGCCTGGAGGATGGGCGGCGTGGCGCGCACGAAGCGTGCGCCCAGCAGGTTTTCGCCCATCACCATGTGCACGAATTCAGGGTGCGCCACATGCATGTCGAAAACATGGCCCACATAGGCCCTCAAGGCCTGCAAGGCCGGCAGGTGCGCCAACGCCGGCATGGGTTGGGCATTGCGCACGCGCTCGTAGGCATGCGCCAGCGCCGCCGCATACAGCCCTTCCTTGCTGGCGAAGTGGTAGTACAGCATGCGCTTGCTGGTGCGCGTGCGCCGGGCGATGGCATCCACCCGCGCACCGGCCAGGCCGTGCTGCGCAAACTCTGCCATTGCGGCGTTGAGGATGTCTTGAACAACCGGGTCCATCGCGCCGCGCACGCCGAATCAGGCCGGCACAAGCGCCACCCCGCTGCCAACCGGCTCGCCAGCTAACGCTTGGCGTAAGTCAACACACAGGCCTTCGGCCGCCGCCTCACAAACCTTGGAAATGGCGGTGTAGCTGAAAAAGCCGTGGTTCAGATCGGGGTACTCGCGCAGCAGCACGCTCACGCCTGCCGCGCGCAAGGCTTTGCTGTAGGCCAGATTGTCCTTGAGGATCAACTGCAACACTGCATGCGTTCCCCGTTTCGTGCTCTTTAACTGATCAGTACATTAACTTATGTAATTATGTACTGATCAGTTCAATACTGTGGATAACCCGAAGCAAACCTGCCGGCGGCACGCGCGCCGTTGGTCGCAGGCAGGTCGCGCTGCGCTCCCGCACCGATGGCGTTCAGCGATGGTGCCAGTACCGCCGAGCGCGTTCACGCTCGCACAGGGCCGGCTGCGCACCCCACTGCGCCCAGGCGCCGCAAGCATCGCTGCGCTGCACGCTGATGTTTCGCTGCGCATAGCGTGCCAGCACTTCGGGCGCCGGGTGGCCGTAGCGGCTGCGGTAGGCGGCTTGCACCAAGGCTGTTTTCGGCGCAACCGCATCCAGGAATTCCGCGGTGGATGATGTCTTGCTGCCGTGGTGCGGCACCAGCATCACATCAGCCTTCAAGGCCGCGCCAAGGCGTTGCACCAGGGCGAGCTCCTGCGCCGCTTCCAGGTCGCCGGTGAGCAGCAGGCTGGGGCCGGCTTGCGGCTGGATGTGCAGCACGCACGACAAGGTGTTGGGCTTGGCGTCCAGCCGGTGTTCTTCGGCAAGCGGGTGCAGCAACTCGAAGCGCACGCCGTCCCATTCCCAGGCTTGCCCGGCGTCACAGCGCGTGTGCGGCGCAACGGTGGCCAGCAGCGGGTGGCCGGGTTCGAGCGAACTGGTCATGGCCTGCACGCCGCCATGCGCCAGCAGCGCCGCGGCGCCGCCCGTGTGATCGCTGTCGCGGTGGCTGAGCATGAGCAAATCAATGCGCCGCTCGCCGCGCGCTTGCAGCAGCGGCAGCAGCACGCGCGAGCCGGCATCGCTTTGCGGCGAACTGCGCGGCCCGCTGTCGTAGACCAGCAGGTGTTCGCGCGTGCGCACCAACACCGCCGTGCCCTGGCCGATGTCCACCGCCACCACTTCAACCTGGCCCGCTTCAGGCCGCGGCACATGCGGCGCCAGCAAAGGCAGCAGCAACAGCGCGCCGGCCAGGCGCAAATGGCGCGGCAAGGGCAGCACCAGCAGCGCACCGCCCAGCAGCCCGCAGGCCACGCCCCAGGCCGGCGCCGCGGGCACGGCCCACACGGCCCAGGGCACATTGGCCAGCGTGGCCAACAGCAGCGTCAAGCCCTTGGTGGCCAACGCTGCCAGGGCCCACAAGGGCGGCAGCAAGGTGCCCAACAGGGTGAGCGGTGTGATGAGCAAGGTGACCACGGGAATGGCCACCAGGTTGGCGATGAAGCCAACCAGCGAGATCTGATGAAAGAACACCAGGCTGAGCGGCGCCAGGCCCACGCTGGCGATGAGCTGGGTGCGCAGGCCGGCGCGCAGCCCGCGGCGAAGGCGCTGCCAGCGGCTAACCGCCCCCTGCGCAGGCGCTGCATGGTCCGCCGCCTGCAGCAAGCCCACGGCGGCAAAGCTGAGCCAGAAACCGGGCTGCAACAGCGCCCAGGGGTCGATGGCCGTGACCACCACGGCCGCGGCCAGCAACACCAGCACCGGTGGCCAACGCCCACCGCCGCTGCGCAACAGCGCCACGGTGGCCAGCATCCACACCGTGCGCTGCGCCGGCTCGCCCCAGCCCGCGAGCAAGGCATACGCCGCCGCGGCCAGCACGCCGCCCACGCGCGCCGCTTGCGGCGTGGGCACGGCCAGCATGGCGCGCGGGCTGAAGCGCCACAAGCGCCCAATCAGGGCCGCCGCCAACCAGGCAAACATGGTGATGTGCAGGCCGCTGATGCTCATCAGATGCGCCACGCCGGTGGCCCGGAACAAGTCCCAATCGGCACGCTCGATGGCGGCCTGGTCGCCCACGGCCAGGGCGGCCAGCACGCCGGCGAGTGACGGATCTTTCACATGCAGCTCGATGGCATCGCGGATGCGCTGGCGCAAGCGCTCCACGGGGTGCGCCACATCACTGCCCAGCAAGGCCATCGCGGCGCCCTGCGTGGCGCGCACGGCGCCGGTGGCACGCAACTGGCGCTCGAACAGCCACAACTCCAGGTCAAAGCCATGCGGGTTGAACAGGCCATGCGGCTGACGCAACCGAACAGTTAGCCGCCAGCGTTGGCCGGCGCGCAATTCAAGTTCGGGGCCGGCGAGCAAGGCCTCGCCATCAAAACCACGAAACCAGCCCAAGGAAATGCGCTCAGGCACGCGCACCGGCTGCCCGGCGCGCAGTGCCTGCTCCACTTCAAACTCAAAGCGGCTGCCTTGCGGGCCGTGCGCGGGCATTTGCGCCACCACGCCGGTGAGCACCAGATCCTGGCCTTCCAGCTCGGCACTCAAATGCTGAGCCAGCCGCGCATCGGCGCGCCAGCCGGTGCTGCCAAAGGCCAACAGGGCCAGCGCCAGCCACCAGCCGCAGCGGCGCGCGGCCAGTGGCAAGGGCAAGGGCATGGGCAGGCGCGCCAACGCCAGGCCCAGCAGCGCTAACCCCAGCATGCACAGGCCGATGTACACCGCGACGGGCCACAGCGCGCGCTGCTGCATCTGCACGGCCACGCCGCCCAACCAGGCCCCGGCCAGACCCGCGATGAACAGGCCGCTGCGCAAGACCCTTTGCATCGGTGCAGTGTAGGATGCTGCGCACCGCTGTGGCCGCTGCTGCGGCCACGCCCACACAGCGCGATCAGCCTGTGATCACTGGCCAATCGCTGCCTAACCGCTGCCCAATCGCCGCCTGACCGCCGAGCCCAAACCACCATGTCATTCACCGCCAAACTCGCAGCCCTGGGCATCACCCTGCCCCCGGTTTCCACCCCTGCCGCAGCCTATGTGCCCTTTGTGCGCAGCGGCAAACTGGTCTTTCTCTCCGGCCACATCGCCCGGCGCGACGGCAAGCCCTGGGTCGGCCAACTCGGGCTGACCATGGGCACCGAAGACGGCAAGGCCGCTGCACGCGCGGTGGCGATTGATCTGATGGGCACGCTGCAAGCGGCGGTGGGCGATTTGAACAACGTGGCACGCATCGTCAAGGTGTTGAGCCTGGTGAACAGCACACCCACCTTCACCGAACAGCACCTGGTCACCAACGGCTGCTCGCAGCTCTTGGCGGAAGTGTTTGGCGATGCCGGCGCGCATGCGCGCAGCGCCTTTGGCGTGGCACAGATTCCGTTCGGCGCCTGCGTGGAAATCGAACTCATCGCTGAAGTGCGTTGATGCTGCGCAACGTGCCGGTGCCTCGCTGGTGGCTCCTGGTGTCGGCCATCAGCCTGGGCGCCGTGGCGCTGGCCCTGGTGTCGCAACATGTCTACGACATGCAGCCCTGCCCCTGGTGCGTGCTGCAACGGCTGATCTTCACGGCCATTGGCTTGGTGGCTGTGCTGGGGGTCTTCTGGCGTGGCGCCGCGGCCACCTGGGCCACCGCACTGACGGTGGGTTTGTTGGCCAGCGCCGGCATGGCCGCGGCGTTGTGGCAGCACTTCGTGGCGGCGGCCACGGCGTCGTGCAATCAGACCCTGGCCGACAAGATCATCAACGGCCTGGGGCTCGATGGCTTGCTGCCCGATGTGTTCGAGCCGCGCGCCAGTTGTGCCGACGCGGCGGTGAACCTGCTGGGCCTGCCCTATGAGGTCTGGAGCCTGGCGCTGTTTTTCTTGATCGACTTGATGGCCGCGTGGCTGTTGGTGTCCCGGTTGCGCAGGCCGGCGTGATCACCGCCTGGCCCGATGCGGCGTGGCCCATTGCCATGCGGCGTTCGGCGCCCCTCGCTGTCTAAATCAGCTCCAACGCTTTTGTGCCGCCCACCACGGCGTCCACCACCAGTTTGCGATCCAGGCTGGCCAGGCGCCCGCCATGGGCCCGCGCCAAAGCCAACAGGTAGGTATCAGTCACCTGTGTGTGGCTCGATAGTCGCAGCGCATCAATGCGCTCGCCATCTGCCAGGCTGATAGTGTTGGCCCAGAAGTGATGGCCCGGCAGGGCGCGCAGGGCCACGAGCGCGGGCATCACCGCAGCAGGCGTGCCGGGCGAGTTGGGATATTTCGGGTGGCCAACAATTCGCAGCAAGGCGTTTTCGGTGAACGGGCAGGTGGCGAAGCCCTGCTTGCCGACACGGCCGAACCATTCGTGGGCCAGGTCGTGTTGAACGTGGGCAGGGTCAACCAAGGCGATGAGCACGTTGGCGTCCAACAAGAACACGCTCACGGCTGCTCGTCGCGCAGTTGGTTCACGATCTCCAACGTCACCACCGGCGCGCCTTTGCGTTGCGGCAGCAGCGCGATGCCGTTGCGCACCACGGTGGCCTTGCTCGGGCGACTCAAACCCTGCCTGGCCAGCACAGAGATCACCTCGCCCAGGCTCTTGCTTTGACGCTCGGCCAGGTGTTTGGCAGCAGCCAGGACATCGTCATCAATGGCAAGGGTGGTTCGCATGGTGCGCCCGGTTGAGTGCAGTGGGAAGGCGGCGCATCATACATCAAGCATCAGGTATCAAGCATCACACACCACACATCACACACCAACCGTCACTCCCCGTTCTGCCCGGCGCAACGGTTCGACGCACCGCCATCGCACTCAACGCAAGCTGGCGTTGATCTTGTCCAGCACCGCCCCGCCCGGGCACAACGCCGCCTCACGCAGCGCGTTCAGCGGCGTGGCCACGGTGTTCATGGCGGCGTGCAGGTCTTGCGCCTGTGGGTCGACATAGATCAAACCGGTGACCACCTCGCCGCGCGCTTGCAGCACCTGCACGTGGTGCATGGCATTGAGCCGGTCCGTGGGGTCGTAGTCGGCGTGCAGCTTGCGCAGGCGCATCACGCTGCCATCGTGCTGCGGCAGGCTGATCACTTCACCGGCGCCGGGCTCGGCGTTGATTGCGGGCGCCAGGTCGATGAAGTCGATGCGGTTCAGCGCGTCGTTGTGTTCACGCACATGGTCATAACTGCGGGTTGAACCGGCGTGGTTGTTGAAGGCCACGCAGGGGCTGATGACGTCGATGAACGCGGCGCCGCCGTGGCGGATCGCGCCTTCGATCAAGGGCACGAGCTGCGCCTTGTCGCCCGAAAAGCCACGCGCCACGTAGGTGGCACCAAGCTGCAAGGCCATGCCCACCAGGTCGACCGGTGACTCGGCATTCACCGCGCCTTTCTTGCTCTGGCTGCCGCGGTCGGCCGTGGCGCTGAACTGGCCTTTGGTGAGGCCATAGACGCCGTTGTTTTCAACGATGTAGACC
>JAYUPO010000213.1:0-4105 GCA_043760085.1 Burkholderiales bacterium | reverse complement strand
GCTGGCCCGCCTGCGCCCCTGGCTGGAAGACGAAGCCGCGGCCAAGCTCGGCCAGAACATCAAGTACGACCTGCAAGTCTTTGCCAACCACGGCATTGCGGTGCGCGGCTACAGGCACGACACCTTGCTGCAAAGCTATGTGCTCGAAGCGCACAAGCCGCACAGCCTGGAAAGCCTGGCCGAGCGCCACTTGCAGCGCAAGGGCATGAGCTATGAAGACGTGTGCGGCAAGGGCGTGAACCAGATTCCGTTTGCGCAGGTGGATGTGGACACCGCGGCCAAGTATTCGGGCGAAGACAGCGAAATGGCGCTGCACGTGCACCGCACGCTGTGGCCGCAGATCAGCGCCGATGCCAAGCTCGATTTCGTCTACGAACACATCGAGTTGCCCACGGTGGCGGTGTTGCAGCGCATTGAACGAAACGGCGTGCTGATCGACAGCGCCTTGTTGGCGCAGCAAAGCAAAGACCTGGGCGAACGCATGATGGCGCTGGAGCGCGAGGCGCATGAACTCGCCGGCCAGCCTTTCAACCTGGGCTCGCCGAAGCAGATCGGCGAAATTCTGTTCGGCAAGCTCGGCCTGGCCGTGGGGAAGAAAACCGCCAGCGGCGCACCCAGCACCGACGAAGAAGTGCTGGAAAAACTCGCCGCCGACCACCCCTTGCCGGCGCGCATGCTCGAACACCGCGGCCTGGCCAAGCTGAAGGGCACGTACACCGACAAGCTGCCCCTGATGGTGAACCCCACCACCGGCCGCGTGCACACCCACTATGCGCAGGCCGTGGCCATCACCGGGCGCCTGGCCAGCAACGACCCCAACCTGCAAAACATCCCCATCCGCACGCCCGAAGGCCGGCGCGTGCGCGAGGCCTTCATCGCGCCGCCGGGGCATGTGATCGTCAGCGCCGACTATTCGCAAATCGAGTTGCGCTTGATGGCGCATATCAGTGGTGATGCCGGCCTGACCCGCGCTTTTGCCGAAGGTCTCGACGTGCACAAGGCCACGGCCAGTGAGATCTTCAACGTGCCGCTGAACGAAGTCAGCAGCGAGCAGCGGCGCGCCGCCAAGACCATCAACTTCGGCCTCATCTACGGCATGGGCGTGTTCGGCCTGGCCTCGGCGTTGGGCATCGAGCAAAAGGCCGCGCGCGACTACATCGACCGCTACTTCCAGCGCTTTGCCGGCGTCAAGCGCTACATGGATGAAACCAAGGTCAGTGCGCGCGAAAAAGGTTACGTGGAAACTGTATTCGGCCGCCGCCTGTGGCTGCCCGAAATCATGGGCGGCAACGGCCCGCGCCGCGCCGGCGCCGAGCGCCAGGCGATCAACGCGCCGATGCAAGGCACGGCGGCCGATCTCATCAAACTGGCCATGATCGCGGTGCAGGCCGCGCTGGATCGTGAACAGCGCGCCAGCCGCATGATCATGCAGGTGCATGACGAACTGGTGCTCGAAGTGCCTGACGCGGAAGTGGCCTGGGCGCGGCATGAAATTCCGCGCCTGATGGCCGGTGCGGCGCAGCTCAGCGTGCCCCTGCTGGCCGAAGTGGGCGTGGGCGCGAACTGGGACCAGGCACACTGAGCAGGAGCCGGCGATGCCCAAGGACTTCAACGTTTTCATCAGCCATGCGCGCAGCGACGCCGCGGTGGCGCTGGCGCTGAAGCAGTGCATCGAAGACGACTTCAATTCGCTGGCCGTGTTCATGAGCAGCGACGGTGAGTCGATTGCCGCGGGCGAATGGTTCAAGCAGGTCAAGGCCGCGCTGCGCGACGCCAAGGTGGTGGTGCTGGTGTGCGGGCCGGATACGGTGCGCCGGCCCTGGCTGGCCTTCGAGGCCGGCGCGGCCTGGCTGGCCAAGGGCAAGAGCCTGGCGCTGATGGTGCATGGCGGGCTCAAGCCTTCAGAGTTGCCTTCGCCATACAACCATTTACAGGCCGTGGCCGTGGGCCGGCCCGGGCTGGAATGGATGTACCGCCAACTGGTGGATCAGTTCGACCGCATCAAGCGCATGCCTTCTGCCGACAGGCTGGACCGTGCCGCCGCGTTGCTCGAAAACGCTCTGAGCAAGCCATGAGCTGGGGCCGCAGCGCCGCGCTGGTGTTGGCCTTCGAGGGCATCGACGGCGCCGGCAATCCACCTTGGTGGCCGCACTGGCGCAGCAGCTGCAGCAGGCCGGCCGCACCACGCGCGTATTGCATTACGGCTCGTTGGCCCAACCCGACATCAAAGGCGGCGTGAGCCGGCGCGACAGCGTGACGATGCAGGATCTGGCCCTGCTGTCTTATTCGCGCCTGCTCGATTGGTATCGCGATGAAGCGCAGGCTGCGGCGCGCGATTGCGAGGTGCTGCTGCTGGATCGCTGCAAGTGGACGTGGCTGGTGCGCTGGGCCAGCATGGGCGCCGAGCTGCGCGTGCTCAAGCCGCTGTGCGCACAACGCGCCTTGCTGCCCGATGCCCACCAGACCTTCCACCTGCGCGTGCAGCCGCTGCATGCGCTGCAGCGCAAGCGCGCCCAGACGCAAAAGCCCAGCCTGGCGCGCCGCCTGCCCAGTGCCCGCGCCGGCCTGGGCCATGAGCAGGAAGCCTACCTGGCGTTCCAGGCGCGTGCGGTGCAGCACTATGAAGCGCTGTGCGCGCAGGCCCGCTTTGGGCCCGTGCAGCCGCTGGACAGCGCGCCGGGCCAGGACGCAGTGGCCAGGCAGGCCATCAGGTCGATTCGTCGTTTGCTGCGTGAACGCGGTTGAACCTGAGCGCCCATGGGCGTCAAGCCAGAGCCGCACCACAATGAGTGGGTGAACCGCACAGCCCCGGTCAGCGCGGCAACGGCCGCTGCCAGCGCGGCGCTGGTCGAGCGCCTGCGCCAGCACTTGCGCCAACACTTGCGCCAGCACTTGCAGAACGCTGCGGCGCAGCCGGTCGACGTCATCGAAACCCACATCTCCTGGCTGCTGCTGACCGACACGCTGGCCTACAAGATCAAGAAGGCCATTGCGCTGCCGTTTCTTGACTGCACCGCGCTGGCCACGCGGCAGCAGCTGTGCGAGGAAGAGGTTCGCCTCAACCGGCGCCTGGCAGGCCCGCTGTACCTGGGTGTCAGCGCCGTGACGGGCAGCCCCGAGCAGCCCGGGTTCGATGGCCCGGGCAGCGCGTCGATTACGCTGTGCGCATGCGCCGTTTCCCGCCGGGCGCCTTGCTCAGCGAGCAGGCCCTGGCCGGCACGCTGCGCCCGGCTGACATCGACGATCTGGCTGCGCGCTTGGCGTCGTTCCATGCCGGCGCCTTGCGCTGTGCCGCGAACACCGGCTTCGGCAGCGCGCAGCGCCGCCTGGCCACTGCACTGAGCGTGCTCGACGCGGTGGCCGAGGGCGAGCCCGCGCGTGCCAACGATTGCCAGCGGCTGCGCGCCTGGCTGGGTGACGAGGCGCAACGACTCGCGCCGCTGTGGCACGCGCGGCAGGCCAGTAGCTGTGTGCGCGAAGGCCATGGCGATCTGCATTTGGCCAACCTGTTGCGGCTGGGCGAAGACATGCTGGCATTCGATGGCATTGAATTCGACCCGGCGCTGCGCGGCATCGACATCGTTGACGACGCTGCTTTCGTGGCCATGGATCTGCATGCGCATGGCCGCTCAGACCTGGCCGTGCGCTTCATCAATGCCTGGCTCGACGGCACGGGCGACCATGACGGCGTGCCGCTGTGGCGCTTCTCGATCGTTTATCGCGCCCTGGTGCGCGCGGCGGTGGGCCTGATGCGCCGGCGCCAGGGCGACGCGAGCGCGACGCCCGGTGTGCAGGCTTACATCGACCTGGCGCTGAAGCTGGCGTTGCGGCCGGGCCCAGCGCGGTTGTTCATCACCCATGGGCTGCCGGGGTCGGGCAAGAGCGTGCTGGCGCTGCAACTGGCCGAGCACATCGGTGCCATCCGGCTGCGTTCGGACGTGGTGCGCAAACGCCTGTTCGGGCTGGGCCCACTCGAAGGCAGCGCCGAACATGCGGCGGCCGTGCAGATGTACGACAGCAACGCCACGCAGCACACCTTCGAGCGGCTGGCGACGTTGGCGCAAGCGGCCTTGAACGCGGGTTGGCCCACCATCGTTGATGCCGC
>JAYUPO010000212.1:0-4107 GCA_043760085.1 Burkholderiales bacterium | reverse complement strand
GCACGGCCATGCCGATCTCCTGCGTGCCGCTCATCGCAGCTTCGTGGGGCGGCTTGCCCATCTGCACGTGACGCACGATGTTTTCACGCACGACGATGGCGTCGTCGATCAACAACCCCACGCACAAGCTCAGCGCCATCAGCGTGATGACGTTGATCGAGAAGCCGAACAGCTGCATGAAGGCGAAAGTACCCACCAACGCAATCGGCAATGTGAGGCCGGTGATGACGGTGGAGCGCCAGGAGTTCAGAAACAGGAAGACGATGCCGATGGTGAGCAGCGCGCCTTCGATCAGCGTGCGCCGAACGTTGTTCACCGACGCGCGGATGGGCCGCGAGTTGTCGCGCACCACCTCCAGCTTCACCCCCGGCGGCAGTTGGGCCCCGATCTGCGCCACCACGGCATTCAGCGCGTCCACCACTTCGATGGTGTTTTCGCTCTGCGTCTTTTGCACGTCGAGCACGAGGGTGCGCTGGCCGTTGTACAGGGCCAGCGTCTCGGTTTCCTCGGGGCCATCGACCACCTTGGCCACCTGGCCCAGGCGCACCGCCACGTTGCCGCGGCGCGCCACCACGATCTGCGCAAAGTCTTGTGGGCGTTTGATGCGCCCATCCACCTTCAAGGTGCGCTCGGTCAGCGCACTGCGCAGGCTGCCGGCAGGCAGCTCCTGGTTTTCACTGCGCACCGCTGCGAGCACCTGGTCGGCGCCCACGCCGGTGGCTTCGAGTGCGGCCGGGTCGAGGTAGATGTTGACTTCGCGCTTGGCCCCACCCACCAGGGTGACGGCACCGACGCCGCGAACGTTTTCCAGGCGCTTTTTCAGCCACTGGTCGGCCAGCGTGGTCAGCTCGGTGGGCGTGCGTTCAGCCGAGGTCATGGCCAGGCTGTAGATCGGCCGGCTCGAAGGGTCGAAGCGCGAGACGCGCGGCTCCTTGACCTCGTCGCGCAGGGTGGGGCGCAGGCTGGCGAGTTTTTCGCGCACATCATCGGCCGCCTTGCGTCCTTCGATGTCGAGGTTGAACTGCACGATCACCACCGAGGTGCCTTCGTACGAGCGCGAGAACAACTGGTTGATGCCGGCAATGGTGTTCACCGCCTCCTCGACCTTGCGCGTGACCTCGGTTTCCACCACCTCGGGCGCGGCGCCGGGGTAGTCGACCTGCACCACGATGGTGGGAAAGTCGATGTTCGGAAACTGGTCAACCTTCAAGCGTTGCAGTGAGAACAGGCCCAGCACCACGAAGGCCAGCATGACCATCACGGCCAGCACCGGGTTGGCAATCGAGACGCGGGTGAACCACATGGAACGTCAGGCCTGTTCAGTAGGCGGTTAAGGCAACGGCGCTCAGCGCGCGGGGCCCACACGCACCAGGGTGCCGGCGCGCACGCTGCCCAGGCTGCCGGCGAGCACGCGGTCGCCCTCGGCCAGGCCTTCGAGCACTTCCACGACCTCGGCGCCGGCGGCCTGGCCGGGCGTGCCCAGGCGCAGCGGGGTTTGCGCCAAGCGGCTGTTGTTCACCAACTTCAGGGCATAAGGTTGTGGTTGATCCAAACGCACCGCAGACGCCGGCAGCACCAGCGCGCTGCGCGTTTCCAGCGCGATGCTGCCGCGCGCAAACAGGCCCTGGCGCAAGCCGGGCTGGCCTTGCAGTTCGAGATAAGCCAAGACGTTGCGGCTGCCGCCCTGGGCGCTGGGGTTGATGCGCACCAGCCTGGCGTCAATCGGCTGCGCCACCCCTTCCACAACCAGGCGCGCCACCTGGCCCACGCGCAGCGCCGCGGCATCCGCCGGGGCCAGCGCGGCTTCGAGTTCGAGCCGGCTCAGGTCAACGATTTCCAGCAGCCGCGCATCCACCGCCACGCGCTCGCCGGGTTGCACCAGGCGCTGCGCCACCAGGCCGCTGAGCGGCGCGGTCACGGTGGCATCGGCGCGCGCCTTGCGTGCCAGTTCCACCGCCGCCTGCGCGGCCAGCAGGCTGGCTTGCGCGCCGGCTTCGGTGGACACGGCAGCCTCCAGCGCCGTGGGCGAAATGAAGCCCTGCGCCACCAAGGCCTTGTTGTTGGCCAGCGTGCGCTGGGCCATATCCACTTGCGCCTTGGCCGCCAGGGCCTGCTGTTCGGCCTGGCGCACGCGCCAATCGAATTCGGTGGTGTCCAGTTGCGCCAGCACCTGGCCGGCACGAACGGCGTCGCCCTCGCGCACCGCCAGGCTTTTCACTTCAGCGGCCACGCGGGCCTTGACGAACGCGCTGTTGCTGGCCTTGAGGGCACCCGACACGTCGAGCGTGCGCGTCAGCTCAAGGCGGCGCGCGGTGGTCAGGTCGGCATCCGCCAAGTCCAGCGCGGCTTCGGCCTTGACTGCGGGTACCGCCTGGGCCAGCTTTTCGGCCCGCCGCTGCAGCAAAGTGCGGCCCAGGGCGCCCAGCAGCAGCACGGCCAGCAGCAGCGGCAAGCCCCATTTCAGCGCGCGCATCATGGCCGGGCTTTCGTCGCGGCGCGGCGCTTGGCGGGCTTCGCCACCAGCAGGCCATTGAGCATCAAATCCAGTTGCGTCTCGATCACCAGGCGTGGCTCCCAATGCGTGCCGTGCACCGGGCAGGCACCGATGGAATGCTTGTGCAAAGCCAGGAACAACAACGGCGCAATCAGCGCCTGGGCCGCAGCGGCCAGCGGCACGCTGCGGAATTCACCCCGGTCCATACCGCGCTGCAAGGTGCCCCCGATCAAGCGGTTGGCCGGGACGATGACTTCATCGACATAGAACTGCGCCAGCTCCGGGAAGTTGCGCACCTCGCCCGTCACCACCTTGCAGATGCCGCCGGCATAGCCATCGCCGACACGGTCCCACCAGGTGTGCATCAGCAGGCGCAGCAGTTCGGGCGTGGGGCCCTGGAATTGCGCGGCAATCTGCTCGCCTTCCAGAATCAGCGCCGTGAGGTGGTGCCGCACCACGGCCTTGAACAATTCTTCCTTGCTCGGGAAGTACAGGTACAGCGTGCCCTTGGACACGCCGGCCAGGTGCGCCACATCGTCGGTGCGCGTGGCGGCAAAGCCCTTTTCCACGAACAGCTGCAAGGCGGCGTCGAGCAGTTCCTGCGGGCGCGCCTCTTTGCGGCGCTGGCGGGTGGGGGGCATGACGGGCGACATTCTCATTAATGACTGATTGGTCATTAATGCTATCACCCGTGGCCCAGGCTGAATTCGTGAGGCCTTGGCGCAAGGGCTTGTCACATGCACTTCGGTGTTTCGAAGTGCGGCTTGTACCTCGCTAACATCCGCCGCTTTGCCCAGCGGAGCACGGTTTGGATCTCACACTGTTCGTCAAGGCTGCCGTGATGGGCATCGTGGAAGGGCTGACCGAGTTCCTGCCCATTTCCAGCACCGGCCACCTCATCCTGGCCGGCTCGCTGCTCAATTTCACCGGCGAAAAGATCAAGGTCTTCGAGATCGCCATCCAGACCGGCGCCATCTTCGCCGTCATCCTGGTCTTCTGGCAGCGCCTGCGCGACACAGCAGTGGGCATCACCAGCCAGCCGCGCGCGCAGCGCTTCACGCTCAACGTGTTGATCGCCTTCGTGCCGGCCGTGGTGCTGGGCCTGCTGTTCGGCAAGGTCATCAAGGCGCACCTGTTCACGCCGGTGGTGGTGGCCACCACCTTCATCGTGGGCGGCTTCATCATCCTGTGGGCCGAGTCGCGGCCGCCCACCGCCACGCGGGTGCACAGCGTGGACGACATGACGGCGCTGGATGCGCTGAAGGTTGGCCTGGTGCAGTGCCTGGCCATGGTGCCGGGCACCAGCCGCTCGGGGGCGACCATCATCGGCGGCATGTTGCTGGGCCTGTCGCGCCAGGCGGCCACCGACTTCAGCTTCTTCCTGGCCATTCCCACGCTCATCGGCGCGGGGGCGTACAGCCTGTGGAAGGAACGCGCCATCCTCAGCGTGGCCGATGTGCCGCTGTTCGCGGTGGGCCTGCTATTCTCATTCGTTAGCGCCTGGGTCTGCGTGCGCTGGCTGCTGCGCTACATCGCCAGCCACGACTTCAAGGCCTTTGCCTGGTACCGCATCGCCTTCGGCGTGGTGGTGCTGGCCACGGCCTACAGCGGCG
>JAYUPO010000211.1:0-4107 GCA_043760085.1 Burkholderiales bacterium | reverse complement strand
TGGTGCCGCTCTTGGCAATCGCACCGAGGCTCTTTTCGAGGATCGTCGTCAGGCCGCCGGCCTTGTTGCCGGCCGACGGGTTGTTGTCCATCTGCATGCCGTTGCGCGCGGTGTATTGCTCCCACCAGGCGATGCGTTGCAGCAACTGCGCCGCGACCTCTGGGCTGGCCGCGCGGCGCGTGAGCAGGTGTTCGCCGCCGTAGATTTCAGGCGTCTCGCTCAGGATGGCGCTGCCGCCGTGGCGCACCAGGCGGTCCACCGCGGCGCCGAGCGCGGGGTTGGCGCTGATGCCGGAATAGCCGTCGCTGCCGCCGCACTGCAAGCCCACCGTCAAATGACTGGCCGGCACGCTCTGGCGCCGCACGCGGTTGGCCTCGGACAGCAGGCTGTTGATGATGTCCACACCGCGCGCCACGGTGCGCCGGGTGCCACCCGTGTCTTGAATGTTGAAGGTGACCAGGTGCGCGCCTTCTTGCAGGCCTTCTTGCGCGATCAGGCCTTGGATCTGGTTGGTTTCGCAGCCCAGGCCCACCACCAGCACGGCACAGAAGTTGGCATGGCGCGCGTAGCCGCCCAGGGTGCGGCGCAGCACGCGCAGCTCTTCGCCCTCGCTGTCGGTGGCGCAGCCCATGCCGTGGGTGAGCGCCACCACGCCATCGACATTCGGATACGGCGCCAGCGCTTCGGGGTGGATGTCGCGGCGGAAGTGGTCGGCAATCGCCCGCGCCGCGGTGGCCGAGCAGTTCACGCTGGTCAGCACGCCGATGTAGTTGCGCGTGGCCACGCGGCCGTCGGCGCGCACGATGCCTTCGAAGGTGGCCGGCTGGGCCACGAACGCCGTGGCCTGCGCCCCGGCACCCGGCTCGTGCACGCGCGCAAAGGCGCTGTAGGCCAGGTTGTGGCTGTGCACATGCTGGCCCGGGGCGATGGCCTGGGTGGCGCTGCCGATGATCTGGTTGTAGCGCCGCACCGGCTGGCCGGCGGCCAGGGCACGCACGGCCAGTTTGTGGCCCGGCGGCACCAGGCCGGCCACGGTGATGCCTTCGGCGTCTATGCGGCTGCCGCCAAGCAATTGGCGCCGGGCGATGACGACATCATCATTCGGGTGGATACGGATGGTGGGAGGTGCGCTCATGGTCAACGGGCACTATAGCCTCGGGCGGCTTTTACAATTGCCGGCTTGCCCAGGCCAACTTGACATGACACCTTCGCACACCGCACGCCGGCGCTTGATGTTGAAGACCTTGGCCGTGCTGGCCGCGGGCGCAAGCGGCAGCGCACACCGTGGCGCACACGGCGGCGCACGCGCCCTGGGCACGCCGCCGGGCGCGGTGGTGTTGACGGTCAGCGGCAAGGTCAGCCACCCGGGCGGCGACGCGCGCTTCGACATGGCGATGCTTGAAGCCCTGCCGCAGCGCAGCTTCACCACGCGCACGCCCTGGTATCCGCAAGCGCGCAAGTTCACCGGCCCGTTGCTGCGCGAGGTGTTGAGCCAGGCCGGTGCGCGTGGCGACCAGGTGCGCGCGATTGCGCTGAACGACTACCGCATCGACATCCCGATGGACGACCTGCTGCGCTACGACGTGCTGCTGGCCCGGCTGCTGGACGACAAACCCATGGCGGTGCGCGACAAAGGGCCGCTGTTCATCGTCTACCCGTTTGAAGAGTGGCCCGAGTTGCGCAACACCGTTTACTACAGCCGCTGTGCATGGCAGCTCAAGGCGCTGCAAGTCCTTTGATGCGCAGCGCCTGGCGGCCCAGCTGGCTCGGCGTGGTGGGCCTGCTGCTGGCGCTGGGCCTGGCCGCTGCCGGCTGGCTGCAAACGCGCCAGCATGGCCTGCTCAACCAGACGCTGCGCAACCAGGACGACTATGTTGTGCTGACGTTGTTTCAGTTCGAGACCGAGTACTTTCGCCTGCGTGAAGAACTTGCCCGCAACCTGGCCCTGGCGCAGCCCGACTGGGCGGCGCAGCAACTGCGTTATGACATTTGGGTCAGCCGCGTCGGGTTGTTGCGCGAAGGCCGCGCGTCGGGGCTGCTCGAAGGCACGCCCAGTATCAAAAGCGACTTGCAGGCGATCGAGCGCTTCGTCGTTCAGGCTGATCAGTACTTCGGCGTCGGTGCCCAGGGGTACCCGTCCGAAGCTCAGCGCGCCCAACTGCTGGCCGAGCTCAACACGCTGCTCGAACCCATCCATGGCCTGACGCTGCGCGCGGCCCAACATGTGGCCGCGCAAACGGCGTCGCGCACCGCGGCCGTGCGCGAGCAAAACGCCATCGGCCTGGCGCTGACCCTGTTCCTGTCGGCGTTGACATTGGCCTTCGGCCTGATCGCCATGGACCAGATGCGCCGCCAGCGCCAACGCCGCATGGCGCTGGAAACGCTGGCCGAAAACCTGCGCCAGGCGCGCACCCAGGCCGACGCCGCCAACCAGGCCAAGACCGTGTTCCTGGCCCACATGAGCCATGAGATCCGCACCCCGTTCCAGGGCGTGCTGGGCATGCTGTCGCTGCTGCGCGATACGCCGCTGGCGCCGCGGCAGATCGACCTGCTGCGCACGGCCACCGATTCGGCCGACCACCTGCTGCGCGTGCTCAACGACATCCTCGACCTGTCGCAGCTCGAATCCGGCCACATGGCGCTGGCCCAGGGGCCGGTCGACCTGCGCCGCCTGTTGCATGAAACCGAGGCCTTGATGCAACCGCAGGCAATGAAGAAGGACTTGCGCCTGAATGTGCACTGCAGCCAGGCAGTGCCACCCTGGGTGCTGGCCGACGAAACCCGGCTCAAGCAGATCATCTTCAACCTGCTGAGCAACGCCATCAAATATTCAGAGCAGGGTGAGGTGCTGCTCGATCTGGCGCCGCTGGGCGAGCCCGCTGAACGCTTGCGACTGACCGTCACCGACCACGGCCCGGGCATGGACGAAGCCACCCAGGCGCGCTTGTTTAAATCTCAGCACGGCAGCGGCGCGGTGCGTGCCCACAGCGCTGGCGGCGCTGGCCTGGGGCTGGAGATTTCGCACGGCCTGGCGCGCCTGATGGGCGGCGAGTTGAGCGTGCACAGCACCTTGGGCCAGGGCAGCAGCTTCGTGCTGACCCTGCCCTTGCGCGCAGCCGCTGCGCCGCCGCCCAGCATCCTGCCGCGGCCCCACAGTGCGGCGCGCGCGCTGCGCATCCTGGTGGCCGAAGACCACCCCGTGAACCGGCAGTTCCTCGGCGCCTTGCTCGAAGGCATGGGGCACAGCGCGGTGTTCGCCGGCAACGGCCGCGAAGCCGTGGCGCTGGCCGCGGCGCAGCGTTTCGAGCTGGTGCTGATGGATCTGCACATGCCCGAAATGGACGGCGTGCAGGCCACCACGGCGATCCGCGCGTTGAGCGACCGCGGCGCCGCCACGGTGCCGATCATTGCCCTCACTGCCGACGGCTTTGCGCGCACCCGTGAACGCTGCCTGCAAGCGGGCATGAACGACTTCCTGGTCAAACCGGTGGCTGCACAGGCACTGGCCGCACGCATGCGCCGGCTGTTCGGCACCGACGCCGCCGCGCCGGCACCCGATGCACTGCACGGTGAACCGCCCACACCGCCCCTGCTGGACCCGCTGACCCTGGCCAACGCCTTGCAAAGCATGCCACGCGCCAGCCTGGGCCACCTGCTGCGCAGCCACTTCGAGCATGCCCACCACACCGTGAGCGCGTTGCGTGATGCACTGCGCGACGGCCAGGCCGACAAGCTGCGTGGGCATGCCCATGCCGCACGCGGCGCAGCGCTGAACCTGGGCCTGACGGCCCTGGCGCGAACGGCGGCGCAACTGCAGCAAGGCGCTGCCAGCCTGCCCGCGCACGAAGTGGCCCTGCTGGTGCAGCGCTTTGAAGACCTGCTCGAACCCACCCAGGCGGCCTGCCTGGCCGAGGGCGTGCTGGGCGACTGATGGCGCGGTCAAGCATGATCAAAAAGAGCACGAGCGCCCCACCTTGCCGCCCTCTACACCGCGGCATCCCCAGCGCCCGCCTTGCGCCGTGACCACCGAACACCGACCCACCGACGTGCTCAACGAACCCGCCTACCGAGCGGGCGAGGCGGCGCACATCCTGGCGCTGCCTTTCG
>JAYUPO010000210.1:0-4108 GCA_043760085.1 Burkholderiales bacterium | reverse complement strand
CACCACCTGGTGGGACAACACCCGCTCGCGCCACATTGGCTACCGGCCGCAAGACAGCTCGCAGCCCTACCGCGCCGAGCTGGAAACGGCCGAACCGGTGGTCGACCCCAACCAGGCCGAGGCCAAGTACCAGGGCGGCGTGTTCGTGGCCCAGGGCCCGTATTGAACCTGCTTATTTGAACCGTTGATTGTTGGAGATTCGCTATGAAAACCATGTTGCGCAAGACACTGACTCTGGCCGCCCTGCTCACCCTGGGCGCCGCGCAAGCCACCGAATTCCGCTCGGCCGACACGCACAACGCCGACGACTACCCCACCGTGGCGGCGGTGCGCCACATGAGCACGCTGCTGGAACAAAAGAGCGGCGGCAAGCACAAGATCAAGGTCTTCAACAAGCAGGCCCTGGGCAGCGAGAAGGAAACGATCGACCAGGTGAAGATCGGCGCGCTCGACCTCACGCGCGTGAACGTGGGCCCGATGAACGGCATCTGCCCGCTGACGCAAGTGCCGACCATGCCGTTCCTGTTCAACAGCATCGCCCACATGCGCAAGGTGCTGGATGGCCCGGTGGGCGATGAAATCCTGAAAAGCTGCGAAGCCGTCGGCTTCGTCGGCCTGGCCTTCTATGACAGCGGCGCGCGCAGCATCTACGCCAAAAAACCCATCCGCACCGTGGCTGATGCCAAAGGTTTGAAGATCCGCGTGCAGCAAAGCGACCTGTGGGTGGCCCTGGTCAGCGCCATGGGCGCCAACGCCACGCCGATGCCGTATGGCGAGGTCTACACCGCGCTCAAGACCGGCCTGATCGACGCGGCCGAAAACAACATCCCGTCGTTCGACACGGCCAAGCATGCCGAGGCCGTGAAGGTCTATTCCAAGACCGAGCATTCCATGGCGCCCGAGATCCTGGTGATGAGCAAGCTCATCTGGGACAAGATGCCCGTGGCCGAGCAGGCCATGGTCCGCGCCGCGGCCAAGGAGTCGGTGGCGTTCCAGCGCCAGAAGTGGGACGAGCAGGAAGCCAAATCGCTGGCCGCCGTGAAGGCGCTGGGCGCCGAGATCGTGGACGTGGACAAAGCGAGCTTCCAGGCCGCCATGGGCCCGGTGTACGAGAAGTTCATGGTCACGCCGGACATGAAGCGCCTGGTCAAGGCCGCGCAAGACACGAAGTGAGCGGCTGAACCGGCGGCGGCGGCACTGGCGCAACTTGCGGGCTTCAAACCATGGCCACCCGCCTGTACACCAGCTTGTGCGCCACGCTGTCCAAACTGTGCCTGATGCTCGCCGTGGCCTTGTTGATCGCGGTGATCCTGTGCGTGCAATGGCAGGTCTTCGGCCGCTATGTCATGAACGACACACCCACCTGGGCTGAGGCGCTGGCCATGCTGCTGGTGCTGTTCGTCACCGCCTTCGGCCTGGCCGTGGGCGTGCGCGACGCCGGCCACATCGGGCTTGAATCGATGGTGGCGCTGTTGCCGCCGCCCTGGCAGCGCCGCATCGAAGTCTTGATCCACACCCTGGTCGGCCTGTTCGGCGCGCTGATGGCTTATGGCGGCTGGACCTGGGCCGTGGCCAAGTGGAACGAGAAGAAGCCCATGCTGCCGGTGCCCGACGGCATCGACTACGTGCCGCTGGTGATTGCCGGCGCCCTGATCGTGTTGTTCTCCATCGAACACATCATCGCCAATGTGCGCGGGGTTGAGGTGGTGCCGGCGTGGAACTGATGCAAACCTGCCCATGGAACTAGTGGTGTTGGGCGTCAGCTTCACCCTGCTGTTATTGCTCGGCGTGCCGGTGGCGTTTGCCATCGGCCTGTCTTCGGTGGCCACCATCCTCGCCGCGGGCCTGCCCATGGCGGTGGTGTTCCAGAAGATGGTCGGCGGCATGCAGGTGTTCAGCTTCCTGGCCATTCCGTTCTTCATCTTCGCCGGCGAGTTGATGCTGCACGGCGGCATTGCGCAGCGCATCGTCAACCTGGCCAACAGCCTGGTGGGCCATGTGCGCGGCGGCCTGGGCATGAGCAACGTGCTGGGCTGCACGCTGTTTGGCGGCATCGTGGGTTCGCCGGTGGCCGACGTTTCGGCCATGGGCTCGGTGATGATCCCGCTGATGAAGAAGCAGGGCTACGACGCGGATTACGCCGTCAACGTCACCACCCATGCCTCCTTGGTGGGCGCGTTGATGCCCACTTCGCACAACCTCATCTTGTTCACGCTGGCCACCTCGGGCATCGCATCGGTGAGCGCGCTGGGGCTCATCTTGGCCGGCGTGGTGCCGGCGCTGCTGCTCACGCTGTGCAACCTGGGCGCCGCGTACTGGGTGGCGCGCCGGCGCGGTTACGCCACGCACGGCAAGTTTCCCGGCTGGGCCGCGGTGGCGCTGGCGTTTGCGGCCGCGCTGCCGGGCCTGATGGTGGTGGTGATCATCCTGGTGGGCATTCTTTCCGGCGCCGTCACGGCCACCGAATCGGCGGCCATTGCGGTGGCGTGGGCGCTGCTGATCACCGTGTTCGTTTACCGCTCGCTGAGCTGGACGCACTTCCTCAAGGCTTGCGCCAAGGCCTGCAAGACCACCGGCGTGGTGCTGTTGCTGATCGGCATTTCGGCCGCGTTCGGCTACTTCCTGGCGCTGTACGAAGTGCCGCAGCGCACCGGCGAGCTGATGAAGGCCATCAGCAGCGAGCCCTGGGTCATTTTCCTGATGATCAACGTGCTGCTGTTTGTGTTGGGCACCTTCCTGGACATGGCGCCCACCATCCTGATCTGCACGCCGATCTTCCTGCCGATCGCCATGCAGTTCGGCATGGACCCGCTGCAATTCGGCGTGGTCATGCTCATCAACTGCGCGCTGGGCCTGAACACGCCGCCGGTGGGAACGGTGCAGTTCGTGGGCTGCGCCATTGGGGGGGTGTCGGTGGGGCAGGTGATGAAGTCGATCTGGCCCTTCTACGGCGCGTTGGGCCTGTGCCTGGCGCTCGTCACCTACGTGCCGGCGTTTTCTTTGTGGTTGCCGGGCCTGTTCAAGTGAAACGTTAACACCATGATCAACCTCACGCCTCCCAACGGCGGCACGCCGCTGCAAACCCGCTACCCCGACCCGGCCATCGAGGTGCTCGACGACGCCTTTCTGGCGCTGCGGCTGAACAGCGCCAGCGTGGAGCTGCTGGCCAGTGGCTGCCGCTGGAGCGAAGGCCCGGTGTGGTTTGGCGACGGCCGCTTCCTGCTGTGGAGCGACATTCCCAACAACCGCATCCTGCGCTGGGACGATTGCTCGGGCGCGGTGAGCGTGTTCCGCGAGCCCGCCAACAACGCCAATGGCCACAGCCGCGACCTTCATGGCCGGCTGGTGAGCTGCGAGCACCTCACGCGGCGCATCACCCGCACCGAAACCGACGGCAGCATCACCGTGCTGGCTGATGCCTTTGAAGGCAAGCGGTTGAATTCACCCAACGACATCGTCTGTGCCCAAGACGGCGCCATCTGGTTCACCGACCCCGGTTTCGGCATCTCCGGCCACTGGGAAGGCGAACCCGCCACGCCGGAATTGCCGCATGCGGTGTACCGGCTGGCGCCAGACGGTTCACTTGAGCAGGTGCTGAGCGATCTGAAAGCACCCAATGGCCTGGCGTTTTCGCCCGATGCCTCAGAGCTGTACATCGTTGAAAGCCGCGCCGTGCCGCACAAGCGCCTGTGGGCCTACCGGGTTCAAACCAACGGCACGCTGAGCAACAAGCGCCTGGTCATCGACGCGGCAGACGGCGGTGCCCTCGACGGCATTGCCATCGACGCCCAGGGCCACATCTGGTGCGGCTGGGGCAGCAATGGCCGTGTGCCCAGCGAGCCGCTCGACGGCGTGCGCGTGTTCGACGCCGCGGGCAAGGCGCTGGGCCACATCCACCTGCCCGAGCGCTGCGCCAACCTGTGCTTCGGCGGGGCCAAGCGCAACCGCCTGTTCATGGCCGCCAGCCACTCGCTGTATGCGTTGTATGTGAATGTGCGCGGGGCCTGAGCGCGGGATGGCGTTTTAGGTGTGCGTTAGGCAGATCGGTTGCACCGGGCCGGGAAGACGCGCTGGCAACACCGGCAACTGATAACAGAACGGCCCTGCG
>JAYUPO010000209.1:0-11022 GCA_043760085.1 Burkholderiales bacterium | reverse complement strand
GCGCGCGCGGCTGCGCCACCAGCGCCTGTTGGGCGCTGCTGCGCGCGGCCGGCGGGGTGGACTGTGCCAGCAGGAACGCCGCGATGGCGTCTTCGTTGAAGTTGTCGAGCACGCTCAGCGGCAGGTGCATGCGCCCCATCCAGACCTGCGAGCCGAGCAACTGCCAGGTCGCATTCGAGGCTTGCAGCCCGGCATCCAGCCAGGCCGCTTGCTCGGCGCCCAGCATCTGCCGCGTCGCGCTGGCGGTGGCGCCGCTCAGATGGTCTGCGCGCGAGGCCTGTGCGTCGCGGCCGATCGCGCGTGCATCGAGCATGTGCAGCGTGGCCAGGCTGCCGAAGTCGAAGCGGCGGTAGATCTTGGCTGGCGCCGCCGGGTCGGGCAGGCGGATTGGCAGCCATTCCTGGAACGCCTGCATCGCCGCGGCGCGCCGTGCGGGGAAGCTGCCCTTGCTCGGGTCGTGCGCGCTCGCGCCGTCGCGCCAGATGCCGTTAATGAGGTCGTGGTCGTCCCAGACCGCGATCACCGGCATCGCAGCGTGCATCGCCTTGAGGTCGAAGTCGCCGCGGTAGAAAGCGTGACGCTCGCGGTAGTCCTGCAGCGTGATCAGTTCGCGGTCGGGTTCCCAGTTGCGGCCCAACAGGCGCGAGGCAAATTCGAGCCCACGGTTGAGGTCGGATTCGTAGAGGTAGTCGCCCAGCAGCACGGCGGCGTCGATGTCGCCGCGCCGCGCCGCGTCGGCATAGGCGTGGAACTGGCCGACGGGGTAGGCCGCGCAGCTCATCACCGCCAGACGCACCTGACCCACCGCGCTGCTCGCGCCGACAGGAAGGGTCTTGGTGCGCCCGGTGGGCGACAGCTCGGCACCGAAGCGGAAACGGTAGTGGTAGGCGGTGCCCGGCTGCAGGCCGCTGGCGTCGACCTTGACGGTGAAGTCGCGCGCTGCGCTGGTGGTGGCAATGCCCGAGGCCAACACGCTGGCGAAGAGCGCGTCGCGGGCGACCTCCCAGCCCACGTCGATCGACCCGGTGGCGTTTTGCGTGACGCGGGTCCAGAGCATGACGCGGTCGGCCAGCGGGTCGCCGCTGGCCACGCCGTGGCCGAAAGTGCCTTCGGGCGTGGTGCCGCCGCCGCACGCGGACAGGCCACTGCCGAGCGTGCCCAGCGCGGCCCCAACCAGCGCGCCGTCGCGCACGAAACGGCGGCGGGTGATTGGCGCGGCGCCGGGCACGGCGGCGTTAATGTCGCGCGGTGCGATCGGTTCGGGCTGTTTAGGTTGGCGCATGTCGGACCCTCGTCTGAATGGCCCAGTGTGACTGATGTGGCTTCACATCAACCAAACCGCAGGCTCAAGCTGACTAACCCGGTGTCACACCCGAGGTCGCACCCGGCGCCACACCCGGCGCCAGGCCCAGCACCAGTTGCTGGTACAGCCCCAGGTATTCGCGCGCCGGCCCGGCCCAGGAAAAGTCGCGCGTCATGGCGGTTTGCATCAAGGCGCGCCAGCCGGTGGCGTCGTGCCAGCAGGCCAGTGCGCGCTCCAGCGCCAGGGCCAGCGCAGCAGGCGTGGCTTCATCGAAAACAAAGCCAGTGGCGCGGTGCGCCCGGCGTGCGGCGTCGCTGGCGTCCACCACGGTGTCGGCCAGGCCGCCGACGCGGCGCACCACGGGCAGCGTGCCGTAGCGCAAACCGTAGAGTTGAGTCAGGCCGCAGGGCTCGAAGCGCGAGGGCACGAGGATCATGTCGGCGCCGGCGATGACGCGGTGCGCACGCGCTTCGTCATAGCCCACGAACAGGCCCACCTGGCCCGGGTGCGCGGCGGCCAGGGCGTGCAGCGCGGCCACCAGTTCGGCGTCACCGCTGCCCTGCACCACGAGCTGCACGCCTTGCTGCAAGAAGCGGCCCATGGCGGCCAGCACCAGGTCGACACCCTTTTGCATAGTCAAGCGGCTGACCATGGCCAGCAGCGGCTGGCGCGGGTCGGCTTGCAGGCCGGCCTCGCGCTGCAAGGCGGCCTTGCACGCCACCTTGCCGGCCAGATGCTCGGCGCTGTAGGTCTGGGCCAGCGCGCGGTCGCTGGCCGGGTTCCACACCGCGGTGTCGATGCCGTTGAGGATGCCGGTCACATCTGCCGCGCGTTTGCGGATCACGCCGTCCAGGCCGGCACCGAATTCGGCCGTGGTCATCTCCTGGGCATAGCTCGGGCTCACGGTGGTGATGGCATCAGCGAATTTCAGCCCGGCCTTCATGAACGAGAGCTGGCCGTGGTATTCGAGTGCGGCGGGCTGCATCAGTCGCTCCGGCAGCCCGAGCAGGGCGCCGTCTTGCAGCGGGAACAAGCCCTGGAAGGCCAGGTTGTGGATGGTGAACACGGTGGCCACGCTGCGCGCCGCGTGCAGCGGCTCCAGGTAGGCGCAGGCCAGCGCGGCGTGCCAGTCGTGGGCATGCACGACTTGCGGTGCCCAATCGGCATCGACCCCGCCGCAGGCCAACTGCGCCGCCACCCAGCCCAGCAGGCCGAAGCGCTGCAGGTTGTCGCCCCATTCAGTGCCGTCTTCGGCCTGGTACGGGCCGCCGCGGCGGCGGTACAGAAACGGCGCATCCACCACATACACCGGCAAGCCCAGCAGCGGCATTTGCGCGCGCAGCACGCGCACCCGGGCCGCGCCAAAGGCCGGGCTCAGATCGCACAGCACATGCGCGCCGGCCAGCGCATCCATGATCGGTGGCAAGCCCGGCAGCAGCAGCCGCACCTGTGCGCCCTGCGCCACCAGCGCGCTCGGCAGTGCACCCAGCACATCGGCCAGCCCACCGGTCTTGACCAGCGGGAAGACCTCGGCGCCGACGTGCAAGACCCTCATGACAACTTGTCGAGCATGGTCTGCGTGACCAGGGTCACGCCCTTGGGTGTGACGAAGAAACGCTGCGCATCAAGCGCCGCGTCTTCGCCGATGACCATGCCGTCGGGCAGATCGCAGCCGCGGTCAATCACGCACTGGTGCAGGCGCACGCCGCGGCCCACCTGCACCCCGGGCAACAGCACCGACCAATTCACCAGTGAGTAGGAATGCACGCGCACGCTGGAAAACAGCACTGAACGGAACAGGCGGCCGGAAATGATGCAGCCGCCCGACACCAGCGACTCAATCGCCATGCCGCGCCGGTCGTCGGCGTTGTGCACGAACTTGGCCGGCGCGAGCTGCGGCTGGTAGGTCAGGATCGGCCAATCGCGGTCGTACATGTCGAGCAGCGGGTCGGTGGCGGTGAGGTCGATGTTGGCGTCCCAGTAGGCGTCGATCGTGCCCACGTCGCGCCAATAGGCCTCCATGCCGGGCTTCTGGCCGACGCAGCTCAGGCTGAAAGGGTGGGCCACCGCGCAGCCGTTGCGCACGGCGTGCGGAATGATGTCCTTGCCGAAGTCGTGCGACGAAGCTGGGTCGGTCATGTCGCGCTTGAGCTGCTCGTACAGATACTTGGCATCGAAGATGTAGATGCCCATGCTGGCCAGCGACGTTTCCGGCTTGCCGGGCATGGCCGCGGGTTCGGCCGGCTTTTCAGTGAAGCTGGTGATGACGCGCGCTTCATCCACCGCCATCACGCCGAAGGCCTGCGCCTCGCTGCGCGGCACCTCGATGCAGCCCACCGTGCACGGCCGGCCGTGCGCGGCATGGTCGGCCAGCATCAGGGCGTAGTTCATCTTGTAGATGTGGTCGCCGGCCAGCACCACCACGTAGTCGGCCTCGTAGCCATCGAGGATGTCCTGGTTCTGGCTCACCGCATCGGCCGTGCCTTCGTACCAGCGCTCGTCGCCCTGGCGCTGCTGCGCGGGCAGCAGGTCGACGAACTCGTTCATCTCGGTCTTCATGAAGGCCCAGCCGCGCTGCAGGTGGCGCAGCAGGCTGTGGCTCTTGTATTGCGTGATGACGCCGATGCGGCGTATGCCGGAATTGAGGCAATTGCTCAGCGCAAAGTCGATGATGCGGAACTTGCCGCCGAAGTAAACCGCGGGCTTGGCGCGACGGTCGGTCAGCGCATGCAGCCGGCTGCCGCGCCCGCCGGCGAGTACCAGGGCAACGGTGCGCTTGGGCAGGTCAAAGCTGCGGGCAAGGTCAAGGTCGGGCATGGGCGGCTCTCCGGTCAGTGTCGTGCGGTGAATGTTCGGCGCCGACTACGTTGTCGGGTCGCCCCAACAACGCGGTGAACGCCACGCTTCACGCCCTGTTTTCGGGCCCTCGGCGCAGCGATACTTTGCCATTCTTCAACTCTGGCGTCGCTGTGGTGAATACCCGTTCATTGACACCTGAACTTGGCGCTGCCGCCGATCTCGACTTTCAACTCCTGCACCAGGTCGGCGTCAGCCCGCAGCAGGCCACGCCAGCCCAACTGCTGGCAGCAGTGTCGCAGTGGGTGCGCCCAGAACTGTCGCGCCGCTGGGTGGCCACGCAGGCGCAGCAGCGTGGCCAGCGCCGCGTGAACTATCTTTCGATGGAATTCCTGATCGGGCGCACGCTTTCCAATGCCCTGGCCGCGCTCGACCTGGAACCTCATGCGCGACAAGCCATGCAGGCCCACGCCGCCACGCTGGAAGACGTGGCCGCACTGGAGCCCGACGCCGGCCTGGGCAATGGCGGCCTGGGGCGGCTGGCGGCGTGTTTTCTCGATTCCATGGCCACGCTGGGCCTGCCCTCGTTCGGTTACGGCATCCGCTACGAGTACGGCATGTTTGCGCAAAGCATTCATGAAGGCCGGCAGGTCGAGCACCCCGACCCCTGGCTGGCCGACGGCACGCCGTGGGAGTTTGCGCGCGTTGACATCAGCTTTGCGGTGCGCTTTGGCGGTTGGGTCGAGCAGCAGGGCGATCGGTCAATCTGGCGCGCGGGCGCAGAAGTCAGCGCCAAGGCCTTCGACATGGTGGTGCCGGGCCACGGCACGCAAAAGGTCAGCACCTTGCGGCTGTGGAAGGCCGCCGCGCCCAGCCACATCGACCTGAACGCCTTCAACAGCGGCGACTACGCGCGCGCCGCCGAGGTGAAGAACCAGTTTGAGAACATCTCGTGGGTGCTGTACCCGAACGACAGCACGCCCGCTGGGCGCGAACTGCGGCTGCGCCAGGAATACTTCTTCACCAGCGCCTCGGTGCAAGACATCGTGGCGCGCCACCTGGCCGAGCACGGCAGCCTGGCCAACCTGGCCGACAAGGTGGCCATCCACCTGAACGACACCCACCCGGCCATTGGCGTGGCCGAGCTGATGCGCGTGCTGTGCGACGACCACGCCGTGCCCTGGGCCCAGGCCTGGGCCACCACGCAGCAGGTGTTCAGCTACACCAACCACACGCTGATGCCCGAGGCGCTGGAGACCTGGGCGTTCAGCCTGATCCAGCAGGTGCTGCCGCGGCACATGCAGATCATCTTGCGCATCAACCAGGAACTGCTCGATGCCGTGGCCCGCGTTCGCCCCGGCGACAACGAAACCTTGAGCCGCATTTCGCTGGTCGATGAAAGCGGCGAGCGCCGGGTGCGCATGGCCAACCTGAGCGTGGTGGGCAGCCACACCGTCAACGGCGTGTCGGCCCTGCATTCGCAATTGCTCACACAGACGATCTTTGCCGACTTTGCGCAACTGTGGCCCAAGCGCTTCACCAACATGACCAACGGCGTGACGCCGCGGCGCTGGCTGGCACAGGCCAACCCGGGGCTGAGTGCGTTGCTCGATGAAACCATCGGCTCAAGCTGGCGGTTAAGGCTGGATGAGCTGCAACGCATCAAGCCACTGGCTGCAGACGCTGCCTTCCGCGGGCGCTTTGCGGCGGCCAAGCACGACAACAAGTTGCGCCTGGCGCGGCTGATCAAGCACACCACCGGCGTGGACGTGGACCCGGCCAGCCTGTTCGACGTGCAGGTCAAGCGCATTCACGAATACAAGCGCCAGTTGCTCAATGTGCTGCATGTGGTGACGCGCTACCAGGCCATCCTGGCCGACCCGCATGCCGCCTGGGTGCCGCGCACGGTGATCTTCGCCGGCAAGGCAGCGTCGAGCTACCACCGCGCCAAGCAGGTGATCCGGCTGATTCACGACGCCGGCCTGGTCATCAACAGCGACCCGCGCGTTGGCAGGAAGCTCAAGCTGGTGTTCGTGCCGAACTATGGCGTGTCGGTGGCCGAGACCATCATGCCCGGGGCGGATTTGTCGCAGCAGATTTCCACCGCCGGCACCGAGGCCTCGGGCACCGGCAACATGAAGCTGGCGCTCAACGGCGCACTGACCATCGGCACCGACGACGGCGCCAACATCGAGCTGCGCCACAACGTGGGCAACGACAACATCTTCATCTTCGGCCAACTCGCCCACGAAGTGGCGGCGCGCCGCGCGGCCGGCCACCAGCCGTGGCGTTTTTATGAAAGCGATGCGCGCTTGCGTACCGCGCTCGACGCCATCGGCAACGGCGCCTTCAGCCCGGGTGAGCCACAGCGCTTTCGTGACTTGATTGATTCGTTATTGGGCGGCGGCGATCAGTACCAACTGCTGGCCGACTATGACGCCTACGTGGCCACGCAGGCGCGCGTGGATGCCTTGTATCGCCAGCCCGACGCCTGGGTGGCCATGGCGATTGCCAACGTGGCCGGTATGGGCGCGTTCTCGTCTGACCGCACGATCAGCGAGTACGCGGCGCAGGTGTGGAAGGTGCACGGCGCGTAAGCATGCTTGCCGCGGCCGACATCGAAGCCCTGGCGCAGGCGCGCCATGCCGACCCATTTGCGGTGTTGGGCCGGCATGCTGATGGGGCCGGCAAGCACTGGCTGCGCGTGTTCCTGCCCGGTGCGGTGGCCGTGGCGGCGGTGTTCGAGGATCGCCAGCGAGCAGTGAAGTTGCCGGCACGCGCTGACGGCCTGTTCGAAGCGCGCGTCACCTCTGCCGCGGCATATCAACTGAAGGTGACCTGGGCCGACGGCCAGGTCAGCGTGCAAGACGACCCGTACCGTTTCCCGCCGGTGCTGGGCGAGCTGGACGCCTGGCTGCTGGCCGGAGGCACGCACCTGCGGCCGTTTGAAGTGCTGGGCGCGCAGCCGCGGCAGATGCTGGGCGTTGATGGCGTGGCGTTCGCCGTGTGGGCGCCGAATGCGTCGCGCGCCAGCGTAGTGGCTGATTTCAACAGTTGGGACGGCCGACGCCACCCGATGCGCCTGCGCCGCGAATGCGGCGTGTGGGAAATTTTCATCCCCGGCGTGGGCCTGGGCGCGCGCTACAAGTTTGAGCTGCTCGACGCCGGCGGCAAGCTGTTGCCGCAAAAGGCCGACCCGATGGCCCGCGCCGCCGAACTGCGCCCAGCCACCGCCAGCATCGTGGCCGCCTTGCCCCCCGTGCAGCCACAGCGCGTGCAGCACCACCGTGCCAATGCCCACGACGCGCCGATCTCCATCTACGAAGTGCATCTGGCATCCTGGAAGCGCAAGCCCGAAGACGGCGACCGCTGGTTGACCTGGGACGAGCTGGCCGACGACTTGGTGCCCTACGCCGCCGGCATGGGCTTCACGCACCTGGAGCTGATGCCGATCACCGAACACCCGTTCGACGGTTCCTGGGGCTACCAGACGCTGGGCTTGTATGCGCCCACGGCGCGCTTCGGCCCGCCCGAAGGCTTGCAGCGCTTCGTGCAGCGCGCGCACGACGCGGGCTTGAGCGTGATCCTCGACTGGGTGCCGGCGCATTTCCCCACCGACGCGCACGGCCTGGCGCAATTTGATGGCACGCACCTGTACGAATACGCCGACCCGCGCGAGGGCTATCACAACGACTGGAACACGCTGATCTACAACTTCGGCCGTAACGAAGTGCGCAGCTTCCTGATCGGCAGCGCGCTGTACTGGCTGGAACGCTTTGGCATCGACGGCCTGCGCGTGGACGCCGTGGCCTCGATGCTGTACCGCGACTACAGCCGCAAGGCGGGTGAATGGATTCCCAATGCGCATGGCGGGCGCGAGAACCTCGAAGCCATCAGCCTGCTCCAGCGCATCAATGAAGTGGTGGGTGGCGAGCGCGTCACGGCGGCCACCTTTGCCGAAGAGTCCACCGCGTTTCCCGGTGTCTCGCGCCCCACCTTCGCCGGTGGCCTGGGCTTTCACTACAAGTGGAACATGGGCTGGATGCACGACACGCTGAGCTACCTGGCGCGCGAGCCGATCCACCGCCAGCATCACCACCATGAAATGAGCTTCGGCCTGGTGTATGCGTGGAGCGAAAACTTCGTGCTGCCGCTGTCGCACGATGAAGTGGTGCACGGCAAGGGCTCGCTGCTGGCCAAGATGCCGGGCGACCGCTGGCAGCAATTGGCCAACCTGCGCGCGTATTTCGCCTTCATGTTCGGCCACCCGGGCAAGAAGCTGTTGTTCATGGGCTGCGAATTCGCGCAGGAGCAAGAGTGGAGCCACGAACGCAGCCTCGACTGGCACCTGCTGGCGCAGCCCGGCCACGCCGGCATGCAACGCCTGGTGCGCGACTTGAACGGGCTGCTCAAACGCACGGGCGCCCTGCACGAACTGGACGCGTCACCCGAAGGTTTTGAGTGGGTATCCCACGACGACGCCGCGCACAGCGTGCTGGCCTTCGTGCGCAAGGGCCGGGCGCAAGACTCGCGCCTGCTGGTGGTGTGCAACTTCACCCCTGTGGTGCGCCACGGCTGGCGCGTCGGCGTGCCGCGCGGCGGGCGTTGGGCCGAGCGCATCAACACCGATTCGCAGTATTACGGCGGCAGCAACGTCGGCGCTGAACTCGGTGCCGTGCAGTCTGAACCGCAAGCCTGGCATGGCCGCGCCGACTCGGTGGTGCTGAACCTGCCGCCGCTGGCTTGCCTGATGCTCGAATGGATCGCCTGAAGCTCGACACCGCGGCGCTGCACGCCGCGGGCCTGGAGCTGGGCCGAGCCTGGCCACTGGGCGCGCGCGCCGATGACGCGGGCGTCAACTTCGCCGTGTTCTCGGCGCACGCCACGGCCATCGAACTGTGTGTGTTCGATGACACCGGCACGCATGAACTGGCGCGCCACACCTTGCCCGGGCGCAGCGCCGACATCTGGCACGGTTACCTGCGCGGCGCCGGCGCTGGCCTGGTCTATGGCCTGCGCGCGCATGGGCCCTGGCAACCGGCGCTGGGCCTGCGCTTCAACCCGCACAAGCTGCTGCTCGACCCCTGTGCGCGCGAGACTGTGGGCCAGTGGGACTGGAACGCCGCGCACGGCGGCCACGACAGCGCCCACCCCGATAGGCTGGACGCGCGCGACAACGCCGGCGCTGCACTCAAGGCGCGGGTGGTTGACGACAGCTTCGACTGGCAGGGCGATGCCCCGCTGCACCGCCCGCTGCGCGACACCGTGCTGTACGAGCTGCACGTGCGTGGCTTCACCATGCAGCACCCGGGCGTGCCCGAGGCCTGGCGCGGCAGTTATGCCGGCCTGGGCAGCCCGGCTGCGGTGGCACACCTGCAGCGCCTGGGGGTCACCGCGGTGAGCCTGCTGCCGGTGCACCAGCACCTTGATGAAGAGCGGCTGCAGCGGCTGGGCCTGAGCAACTACTGGGGCTACAACACGCTGGGGTTTTTCTGCGTCGAGCCGCACCTGGCCAGCAGCCACACGCCGCGCGATGAATTCAGGCAGATGGTGCGCAGCCTGCACGCCGCGGGCATTGAAGTCATCCTCGATGTGGTGTTCAACCACACCGCCGAGGGTGACCACCGCGGCCCCACCGTGAGCTGGCGTGGCCTGTGCAACAGCAGTTATTACCGCCTCAACCCCAATCACCCGGCGCATGAGCTGAACTACAGCGGCTGCGGCAACACGCTCAACCTGAACCACCCGCGCGTGCTGCAAATGGTGCTCGACAGCATGCGGTATTGGGTGCAAGACATGCACGTCGACGGCTTCCGCTTCGACCTGGCCCCCGTGCTGGGCCGCCAGGCCGATGCCTTTGACCACGCCGCAACGTTCTTCACGGCGCTGGCGCAAGACCCGGTGTTGGCCGGCACCAAGCTCATCGCCGAACCCTGGGACCTGGGGCCGAACGGCTACCAGTTGGGCCACTTCCCGGCCGGCTGGCTGGAATGGAACGACCGCTTCCGCGATGTGTTGCGCGCCTTCTGGCTCGGTGGCGATTGCACGCGCGGCGAATTGGCGATGCGGCTGTGCGCGTCATCAGACCGCTTTGACAAGCGCCGCCGCGCGCCGGCTGAATCGGTCAACTTCATCACCGCCCATGACGGCTTCACGCTGCGCGACCTGGTGTCGTACAACCAGCGCCACAACGCCGCCAACGGCGAGCACAACCACGACGGCCACAGCCACAACCTGAGCTGGAACGGCGGCCACGAAGGCCCCAGCAGCGACCCCGCCCTCAACACCCGGCGCGCACGCCTGCAGCGCGCCTTGCTGGCCTGCACCGTGCTGGCCCAGGGCACACCCATGCTGTGTGCCGGCGACGAGCTGGGCCGCACGCAGGGCGGCAACAACAACGCCTACTGCCAGGACAACGCCACCTCGTGGCTCGACTGGGCTGGCGCTGACAACGGTTTGTTGACCTTCACCGCCCGGCTTGTGGCGCTGCGCCGCACGCTCAACCCCTTGGGCGAGCGCTGGTTCAGCGGCGCGGCCACGCCCAGCGGCCGGCCCGATGTGCAATGGCTGCGCGGCGATGGCCAGGAAATGCAGCCGCCCGACTGGAACACCCAGCAGCCGCGCGTGCTGGGCATGCGCTTGAACCGCCCCCAGGCGGCGCTGCTGTGGCTGCTCAACGCCGGCGCGCTGGACATACCCTTCGCCCTGCCTGCCGGCCCCTGGCACGGCCTGCTCGACAGCAGCGATGAACCGGGCCCTGGCCGCCATGAAGGCCACTACCTGCTGCGCGCGCACAGCCTGGCGCTGCTGCAAGAGCGCAACCACTCCCGACTTCCGCGGCAATGAAGTGATCTGGTGTGGGGTGGTCATAAGAATCAAGACCTTAGCCGCGATGGGCACTACGTTTTTCGGTCACCGAGTGG
>JAYUPO010000208.1:0-4114 GCA_043760085.1 Burkholderiales bacterium | reverse complement strand
CGGCCTGCCGCTGTGGGCTGCTGCCCAGGCCCCGGCGGCCGCGCCCGCCGCCGGGGCCTGGCCCACGCGCCAGCCGATCCGCCTGGTGGCGGTGTTCCCGCCCGGCGGCTCGGTCGACCAGGTGGCGCGCATCCTGGCGCCGGCCTTGCAACAGCAGTTGGGCCAAACGGTGGTGGTCGACAACAAAGGCGGCGCCTCGGGCGCCATCGGCACGGGCGCCGTGGCCGCCGCGCCGGCGGATGGCTACACCTTCGCCGTGGTGTTCGACACCCATGCCGTGAACCCGAGCCTGATCCCTAACATGGCGTTCGATACGCGCAGGGACCTGGCCGCCGTGGCCCTGCTCGGCACCGGCGCCATGGTGCTGGCCACGCCAGCCGATTCGCCCTACAAGACCTTTGCCGACGTGGTGGCCGCGGCCAAGGGCGGCAAGAGCGGCAAGGGCCCCAGCTACGGCAGCATCGGCGCGGGCAGCCTGGGCCACCTGGCCGTGAGCTTGTTGGCCAAGGGCGCCGCACTCGACCTGGTGCATGTGCCCTACCGCGGTGGTGGCCCGCTGATGAACGACGTGATTGCCGGGCATGTGCCGCTTTCGATCGGCTCGGTGTTCCTGACCAAGCCGCACATTGAAAGCAAGCGCCTGCGCGCGCTGGCCGTGACCACCAGCGCCCGCTCGCCTAACCTTCCAGATGTGCCAACCGTGGCCGAAAGTGGCCACGCCGGCTTCGATGCCCCGGCCTGGTGGGCGGTGTTGGCGCCGGCCAGGACGCCGCCGGAAATCATCAAGCGCATGAACGACGAAATCAACCTGGCCCTGAAGGCGCCTGAAGTGGCCGGCAAGCTGGCCGCGCAGGGCATCGAGGTGCGAACGGGCACGCCGCAGGCAGCGCAGCAGTTCATCTTGAACCAGATGGACGTGTGGGCCAAGGTGGTGCGCGACAACGGGATCAAGGCGGAGTGAGGCCGGGCGTCCTACACGCCCGGGCGTGGATGGCCGACGCGTAGGCGGCGCTGCCGCGCATCGCCCGCTGCGGCCCTTTGCACTATCTTGTATGCATCGATCAAGCATGCAAGGCGAAAGTGTTTCAAATACGGTGCGTGACCGGTTGGCTGACCTGCATCGTGCTGTGCGCAGTGGCCTGCTTGCCGATGGTGGCCGGTGCCCAGGGCGGCTTGGACTCAGCGTTTCGCGTTGAAATGGAAAGGCTGCCGGCGGTCTTGCAGCCGCGCAGTGCAAGCATGCTTGACCTGCCCGCTGACGGACTGCGTGCGCGTTGGTGGTTGCGGCGCGGGCCGATCGAGTTTGGCGCCGGTGCTGACCTGGCCGCGCCACCGAACTCGGTTCACACGGCCTTTGTCCGCCGCGCTGCGACGCCGATGCTGGGTGTGCGCGCGGAACTGGTGCGTGGCGCCTATCTGGCCATCGAGCGCGACGCCGTCAAGTATCTGCCGCGCGATCAGCAAGGCCCCACCAACGACACGGCGCGCTTGGCGCTTGAACTCAAACCAGCTGAACTCAAGCGCGCGAACGCGTTGTCATCAGGGCTGCTGCGCGTACAGCTCACGAGCTCATCAACCTTGCAGTTCAGGCCCCGAAGCGGCGGCTTGTCGGTCACGTACAGCGAGCGGTTTTGAGCGCGAACCCAATGTTGTTCCGGCGCAAGCGGTGAGATTGCCTGCACTCACATTGCTGCGCGCGAACCCGTTGGCGGCGGAGAAGACGCCCGCGTCGGGCGCCGAGGTTTGCGCCGGAAAGTAGCTAGTCCTTCGTTTCACCAAAAGCATTGCGAAATGAAATCGATGGATTTTTTCGCCAGGCTAGGCGCAGACCCGCAGCCGCACTTTTTGTGCGGCAAGGGGATGCAACGACGCATGGCGGAAAAAGACGCGATTTCATGTATTGGCTTTAGTGCAACGGACTACTAATCCGCGCGCGCCCCCGTGGCCTTCACCACGCCTTGGTACTTGGCCAGTTCGGCGCGCACGAACGCGGCGAATTGCTCGGGCGTGGTGGCTGCCGGCTCGGCCAGCAGCGTGGCCAGCCGCGCCTTCAGCTCTGGCGTGGCCAGCGCCGCGACGAAGGCCTGGTTCAGGCGTTGAGTCATCTCATGCGTTAGCCCGGCTGGCGCGAACAGGCCGAACCAGGTGTTGACATCGAACTGCGCCAGGCTGCCACCGGCCTCAGCGATGCTGGGCACATCAGGCATGGCGCTGCTGCGTGCGGCGGTGGTGACGGCGATCGCGCGCAGCTTGCCGCTCTTGATGTTGGCCGAGGCCGCGGCCAGGTTGTCGAAGTTCAGGTCGACCTGGCCTGACACCAAGGCCAGTTGTGCCGGGGGCCCGCCGGCATAGGGAATGTGCACCATGAACACGCCGGCCTGGGCCTTGAACATTTCGCCGGCCAGGTGCCCGGCGCTACCGTTGCCGCCCGAGCCGTAGTTCAGGCGGCCGGGGTTCTTCTTCGCGTGCTGCACCAGGTCGGCCACCGTGCGAATGCCCAGGCGCTGCGCCACCTCGGCATTCATCACCAGCACATTGGGCACCTGCGCCACGCGCGTGATGGGGGTGAAGTCGCGCAGCGCGTCGTACGGCATCTTGCTGTACAGCCAGGGGTTGATGGCGTGCGTGGCCACCGCGCCCATGACCAGCGTGCGGCCATCGGGCGCGGCCTTGGCCACCAGGTCAGCGCCCAGGTTGCCGCCGGCGCCGGGCCGGTTTTCCACGACCACCGGGCCCAGGCTGGTCTTCACGCTTTCTGCCAGCGCGCGGGCCACGATGTCCAGGGGCCCGCCAGGTGGGTAGGGCACCACCAGGCGGATCGGCAGCGTGCCTTGGGCCAGCCCCGGCGTGGCCGCGGCGAGCAACGCACAGGCCAGCAGGCCGCGGCGAATGAAGTCGTGTTTCATGCCAGCACCCCATGCTTGTCGGCTTCACTGGTGAAGCTGTCGGCGAAGAATTCGTCGGCGGGAAGGCCGCACAGCGCGGTGAAGTCGTGCCGCGCTGCATCCACCATCACCGGCACGCCGCAGGCATAGACCTGGTGGCCGTGCAGGTCCGGCAGGTCGTGCATCACCGCCTGGTGCACCAGGCCCGTGCGGCCGGCCCATGCATCCTGCGGTTTGGGTTCCGACAGCACCGGCACATAACGCAGCCAGGGCAGGGCGGCAGCTTGTTGCAGCGCCCATTCATGCAGGTACAGGTCAACCCGGCTGCGGCAGCCCCAGTACAGCACGGCGGGGCGCTGGTTGGCGTGGTGTTGCAGGTCTTCGATCATGGCCTTGATGGGGGCCAGGCCGGTGCCGCTGGCCAACAGCACCAGCGGCTTGGTGGCGTCGCCTTGCAGGAAGAAGCTGCCATAGGGGCCTTCGATGCGCAGGATGTCTTTCTCCTTCAAGGTGGCCAGCACCGTGTCGGTGAATTTGCCGCCGCCCAGGTGGCGGATGTGCAGCTCGATGGCCGGCGGCGTGCCCAGCGTGTGCGGCGCATTGGCCATGGAATAGCTGCGCCGCGCGCCGTCGCGCAAGATGAACTCGATGTACTGGCCGGCGCGGTATTGCAGGTTCTGGTTGGCCGGCAGTTGCAGGCGCAGCAGGCTGACATCGGCGCAGGGCCTTTCAATACTCATCACCCGCGTGGGCATTTTCAGGATCGCGCCGCTGCCCGCGGCGGGCACGCTGCGCGCTTCGATCACGCAGTCGGTTTGCGGCGCGGCGCAGCACGGCAAGATCAGGCCGGCGGCTTCTTCTGCCGGTGACAAGGCCTTGGCCTGGTGCACGCCGTGGATCACCCGGCCGGAGATGAGCTTCGACTTGCACGAGCCGCAAGCGCCGTCGCGGCAGCCATAGGGCATGCCGATGCCCTGGCGGATGGCCGCGCTGAGCACGGGCTCGTCGCGCGCCGCAGTGAAGCGCAGTTGCGAGGGTTGCAGGGTGATCGTCAGGCTCACGTTTGTACCTACAGGCTGCGCCTTCCGGTGTTCGCCTTTCGGGTGGCCGGGCGGGCTCTTGAATGGGTGGTCACGCGTGCCCAAGTGGCACGCTTAAACTGGCCCGCGATTGTGCCCGCCCCCTTGCACCCCAGCCCTTGCGCCCAGCCCCTCGCCCCACCTTGTTGA
>JAYUPO010000207.1:0-4116 GCA_043760085.1 Burkholderiales bacterium | reverse complement strand
TGGGCGCCGCCATGCTCAACGCGGCCCCTTCGGCGCGGTGCGCAGCAGCTCGGCCAGGTCCGCCTTCCACCACTTGGCCTGGCCGGTGGTGCCGTGGCCGGCGGTCTGGTCGCTGGCCGGCAGGAGCAGCACGCGGCCGTGCTTCACGCGTTTGATTTCACGCTCGAGGATGCCCAGCTCGGGCGGGTTGCGTTCGTCGTCGGCCGAGTTGATGGCCAGCAGCGTGGCGGTGATGCGTTCCAGGCCCGGCGCGGGGTTGTAGTCGCCCGATGATTCCCATTGATAGAGGTGGTCATTCGCGTCGCCGGGGAAGGGCGCACTCAGCCTTTGGTTAAGCAGCGCGTCGGCCTGCGCGCGCGTGGGCGCCGCGCGCATCAAGGCCTGGTTGCCGCCGTTGGTGGCCAGGGCGAAGTAGGTGGAGGCGAATTGCAGGCTGCGCGGGGGCTGGGTGTAGTTGCCGCCCTGCCATTCGGGGTCGTTGCGAACGCTGTCAACGATCAACCTGCGCAGCATCCAGTTGCGGCCCGACATGGCGGTGGGCAGGCTGGCCATGGGCACGGCCACGTCCATCATCTGCGGGTACTTTTGCGCCCAGATCCAGGCTTGCATGCCGCCCATTGAATTGCCGATCACCAGGCGCAGCCGCTTCACGCCCAGGTGTTCGGTGACCAGCCGGTACTGGGCATCGACCATGTCGTCGTAGTTGTACTTGGGGAACGCGGCACGCAGCCCGTCTGAAGGCTTGCTGGAGCGGCCGGTGCCGATGGCGTCGGGCAGGATGATGTAGTAACGGCTGGCGTCCAGCGCCTGGCCGGGGCCGAACAGTTCGCCACCGAAGCCTGGCGCCAGCATGCCGGTGCCCGAGCCGGTGGTGCCGTGCAGCACCAGCACCGGCTCGCCGCTGGGCTCGCCCAGCGTGGTGACGTGCAGCTTCAGTTCGGGCAGCACGGCACCCGTGTGGAAGCGAAAGTCCTTCACGACCCAGGTGCTGGTCTTGGGGGTGACGGCGGTTTGCGCGTTGCTGGCCAACGCCAGCAGCAAGGCGAACAGGCCCAAAACAAATGGCTTGATGTGACGCATGGGGGCTCCCGTGGCGTTGGTCCAGTGCCGCTGCGCGAACTGAAAAAGGCTCAGCGGTTGTGCCGCTGCATGAACACGAGCTTTTCAAACAGTGTCACGTCCTGCTCGTTCTTCAGCAACGCGCCCACCAGCGGTGGCACGGCCACTTTGTCGTCCTTGCTGTGCAGCACTTCCAGTGGAATGTCTTCGGCCACCAGCAGCTTCAACCAATCGAGCAGTTCAGACGTGGACGGCTTTTTCTTCAGCCCCGGCAGGTTGCGCACTTCGTAGAACGTCTTCATCGCCGCGCCGAGCAGTTCTTTCTTCAGGCCAGGAAAGTGCACGTCGACGATGGCGCGCATGGTGTCGGCGTCGGGGAACTTGATGTAGTGGAAGAAGCAGCGGCGCAGGAAGGCGTCGGGCAATTCTTTTTCGTTGTTCGAGGTGATGAACACCAGCGGCCGGTGCACGGCCTTGATGAGTTCGCGCGTTTCATAAACGTAGAACTCCATGCGGTCGAGTTCGCGCAGCAGGTCGTTGGGGAACTCGATGTCGGCCTTGTCGACTTCGTCAATCAACAACACCACGGGTTCCTCGGCGGTGAAGGCCTGCCACAGCACGCCCTTGACGATGTAGTTGTGGATGTCCTTGACGCGCTCGCTGCCCACGATGTCGACCAACTGGCTGTCGCGCAGGCGGCTCACCGCGTCGTATTCATACAGGCCCTGCTGCGCCTTGGTGGTGCTTTTGATGTGCCACTGCATCAGCGGCATGCCCAGGGCCGTGGCCACTTCCTCGGCCAGCATGGTCTTGCCGGTGCCGGGCTCGCCCTTGATGAGCAGCGGGCGGCGCAGCGTGGCCGCGGCGTTCACGGCCAGCATCAGGTCGGGCGTGGCAACGTAAGTGGCAGTGCCTTCGAACTTCATGGTGTTTGTGTGGGTGAAGGGTGAGCGCAGGAGCGCTGAGCGAGCCTGCGGCAGGGGTGCCGAGCCAGTATAGGGCCGCCCATATAATGCGCGGCTTCGCCCGGTGCGGTGCCCGCCATGCGCCCCGCAACCCCCTCGTGCAACCCCCCTTTTCTGCCAGCGCAACGATGAAAAAAGCGTTTGAAACCCTCGTGTTCGCCCTTGCCGTGTTCGGCGCTGCCGCAGTGCAAGCCCAGGGCACGACCGCTGCCCCCGCCGCCGCCACAAGCGCTGCCACAAGCGTCCCCATCGAAGCCCGCGTGGCCATGTGCACCGGCTGCCACGGCATCCCCGCTTACCAGGCCAGCTTTCCTGAAGTGCACAAGGTGCCGATGATCTCGGGCCAGAACGCCAAGTACATCAGCGCCGCGCTCAACGCCTACAAAAAGGGTGAGCGCAAGCACCCCACCATGCGCGCCATCGCGGCCAGCTTGAGCGACCAGGACATCAACGACTTCGCCGCGTACTACGAGAAGAACGCCACCACCACCGTGCCCGATGCCGCCGCCGCCGCCCCCGCCGCCGTGGCCGCGCTGCTGACCAAGGGTGCCTGCGCGTCGTGCCACGGCGCCAACTTCAGCAAGCCCATTGACGGCAGCTACCCCAAGATCGCCGGCCAGCATGCTGACTATCTGTACGTGGCCATGAAGTCGTACAAGACCGAGAACAACCCCAACCTGGGCCGCAGCAACGCCATCATGGTTGGGCAGGTGAAGCAGTTTTCACTGGCCGAGTTGAAGGCGATGTCGGCCTACCTGGCCACGCTGCCGGGCGAAGTGAAGACCTTGGCGCAGGCCACGCGCCGGTAAGTTCGCGCCGCTCGAAGACAGGCCGCCGTCTCTTGACCGCGGCCTTTTTCACGCCTGGGCCGGGCGGGTGCCGGGCCCATGTTGATGTGAAACGTTAATCGGCGGCGCGTGGCCGCCAGCGCGCCAGCAGCAGCGCGTTGCTGACCACGCTGACGCTGGACAGCGCCATCGCCGCACCGGCCCACACCGGCGTCATCAAGCCGAATGCCGCGGCCGGAATCCCCACCACGTTGAAGGCAAAGGCCCAGAACAGGTTCTGGCGCAGCTTGCGGCTGATGGCGTACGAAAGTTGCAGCGCCTCGCTCACCAGGAACAGGTCGCCACGCAGCAAGGTGATGCCGGCGGTTTCAGTGGCCACGGCGCTGCCGTTGCCCATGGCCAGGCCCACATCGGCGGCGGCCAGCGCTGGCGCGTCATTGATGCCGTCACCCACGAAGGCCACTTTCTCATTTTCCGCCAGGCCGTGATGCAGGCCCGCCACCACGGCGGCCTTGTCGGCCGGCAGCACCTGGGCGTGCACTTCGTCGATGCCCAGCGCCGTGGCCACGGCCTGGGCCGCGCCCGGGTTGTCGCCGCTCACCAGCACCAGGCGCATGCCGCTGGCGCGCAGCCCGGCCAGCGCCGCCTTCGCTTCGGGCTTGGGCGTGTCGGTGAAGGCCAGCAGGCCCAGCACGGCCCAGCCTGGGCTGCCACCACCGCCCACGCTGCCGGGCGCGCTGCCGGGCACAAGCAGCCAGCTCAGCGAATGGCCGCTGGCTTCCAGCGCCGCGGCCTGGGTGGCCATTTCTGCGTTGGGCGCGGCACCCAGCTCATCGCGCCAGCGCGTGCTGCCCAGGCGCAGCAACGCACCATTGACCTGGCCTTGGATGCCGCGCCCCGGCACCGCGCGCTGCGCGCTGGCCGCCCAGGTGGGGGCGCCTTGAGCTTGCGCAGACTGCGCCACGGCCGCGGCCAGCGGGTGCGTGCTGCCGGCCTGCAGGGCTGCGGCACTGGCCAACACGGCCTGTGGATCGGCCTGTTTGTCGACCAGCAGTTGCGCCAGCCGGGGCTGGCCGAGCGTGAGCGTGCCGGTCTTGTCGAAGGCGATCACGCGCACCGCACGCAGCGTTTCCAGCGCCTGGGGGTCACGCACCAGCAGGCCGCGCTGCGCGGCCAGGCCGGTGCCCACCATCAAGGTGGCCGGCGTGGCCAGGCCCAGCGCGCAGGGGCAGGCGATGACCAATACCGACACCGCATGGATGATGGCCTGTGCCCAGTCGCCGTTGTGCCAGCCCCAGGCCGCG
>JAYUPO010000206.1:0-11053 GCA_043760085.1 Burkholderiales bacterium | reverse complement strand
GAGTTCCTTGAGCAAGTCTGACTTCAGATCGGCGCGTGCCGACACATCCATGATCTCGAACAGCGTGGCCAGGGCAAAGTGGTGGTCGAGCGCCGTGTCGCGCCGTATCAACTGGCCCAGGCGCTCGAACAGGTGCTCCAGGCGCAACATCGTGCGTATGGCTTCGTTGACCGGGTATTCGTACAGAACCAAGGGCGTGTCTTTCGGCAACGGTTGGGCCACGCGCAACGCGCATGAGTCAACAATTGTTCCACAGCCCCAAGGCTGGGCCGCGCGAGCGCGCGGTCATCAACGCCCTGCGTGCCAGTGCTGCCACAAGGCAGCCGCCTGGGCCTGCAAGGCGGCCAGCGACAAGCCGTCGTTGAACAGCACGGCATCGGCCACGGCACGGCGCCAGGGGCGCGAGGCTTGCAGGTCGATCACGCGTTGCACGGCTTCTTGCGTCCAGCCCGAGCGTGCCATGACACGCTGCACTTGCGTCGCAGCACTGCAATCGACGACGAGGATGCGCTGCACGCGCTGGCGCCAATGTTGTGATTCGGCCAGCAAGGGCACATCAAAGATCACGGTGTTGGTGCGGGCGCGCTCGGCCTGGGCCCGGGCTTCGGCGCCGATGAGCGGGTGCAGGATGCGTTCCAGGCGCAGTTTGGCGCCGGCCTGGGCAAAGGCCAGCGCGCGCATGCGGGCGCGATCGAGCGCGCCGTCGGCGCCAATCATCTCGGCGCCGAACTCCGCCGCAATGGGCGCCATCGCTGCGCCGCCGCGCTGTGTCAGCGCGTGGGCGATGGCGTCGGTGTCGACAAGGGTCGCGCCGAGTCCGACCATCAACTTGGCCACGGTGCTCTTGCCGCTGCCGATGCCTCCGGTCAGGCCGATGTGCAGCCCTGAGGTCAATGCTCACCTCGGTGGCTCATTGCCAACCCATCGCGCTCAGCACAGCAGGCAGGCCGACCAGCATCACCGCCAGGCCGCCACCGGCCAGGAAAGGGCCAAAGGGCACATAGCGGCCTTCGCGCAATGTGCTGCGCATCTTCATGGCGATGCCCACGATGGCGCCGATGACCGAGGCAAACAACAAGATCGGCACGATGGCCTGCCAGCCAAGCCAGGCGCCCAGTGCGGCCAGCAACTTGAAGTCGCCATAGCCCATGCCTTCCTTGCCCGTGACCAGCTTGAACAGCCAGTACACCGACCACAGCGAAAGATAGCCGGCCACCGCGCCCCACAGCGCAGTCGGCAGGGGGATCGTCCAGCCCACGGCAGCGGCGGCCAGCCCGGCCCACAGCAGGGGCAGCGTCAGGCTGTCGGGCAGCAAGGTGGTATCCCAATCGATCAAGGCCAAGGCAACCAGTGCTGCCACCACGGCGCACCACAGCAGCGCGGCAGGTTGTGCGCCCACGCGCCAACCGACCACCGCGAACAGCACGCCAGTGAGCAATTCAACCAGCGGGTAGCGTATTGAAATGGTTGCCGCGCAATCGGCGCATTTGCCCTTGAGCATCAGCCAGCCCAGCAGCGGAATGTTGTGATACCAGCGGATGCCGGCACCGCAATGCGGGCAGCGCGAGTGCGGCCGGTTCAGGCTCAGGGGCGCGAGTTGTTCCACTTGCAGCACCACCAACCGGCCAGCCGCTTCAACGGGTGCCGGTGCGGCATGACCAAAGGCGCGCTGCCAGCCCTGCGCATCACCCAGTTGCTGCGCCACATCGGCCCACCATTGGCGTTCCATCATCAACGGCACACGGTGGGCCACGACGTTGAGAAAGCTGCCCAGGCACAGCCCGAGCAGGGCCAGGCCCCAGGGGGTGAGCAGGGGGTCGAGGGCTGCCGGCCAGGCCACGCCGAGCATCAGACCACGGCGCCGAGCTTGAAGATCGGCAAGTACATGGCCACCACGATGCCGCCGATCATCACGCCCAGAATGACGATGATGAACGGCTCCATCAGGCTGGACAGGCCCTTGACCATCTCGTCGACCTCTTCTTCATAGAACTCGGCGCACTTGGCCAGCATGTGGTCGAGCGCGCCGGACTCTTCACCGATGGCGGCCATCTGCAGCACCATGGTCGGGAACACGCTGGCAGTGGTCATGGCCGTGGTCAAGGCCGTGCCCGTGGAAACGTCTTTCTGGATCTGCTCGGTAGCCTTCACGTACACCGCATTGCCGGAAGCGCCGCCCACGGAATCGAGCGCCTCGACCAGCGGCACGCCGGCGGCGAACATGGTTGATAACGTGCGAGTCCAGCGGGCAATGACCGATTTCAGGATCAGGTCGCCGAAGACCGGGATCTTCAGCAGCAGCCGGTCCATGAACATCTGCATCTTGGTGCTGCGCTTCCAGCTTTGCAGGAAGAAGTAGACGCCGCCGAACACCATCGGGAACACCACGTACCACCAGTTGACGAAAAACTCAGACAAGGCAATCACGAACAGTGTGGGCGCGGGCAGGTCGGCGCCGAAGGACTTGAAGACTTCCTTGAAAGACGGGATCACGAACAACATGATCACCGTGAGCACCACGAAGGCCACCACCATCACCGCCACCGGGTACATCAAGGCCGACTTGATCTTGGCCTTGATGGCCAAGGTCTTTTCCTGGTAGATGGCCAGGCGGTCAAGCAAGGCCTCGAGAATGCCGCCGGCTTCACCGGCTTCAACCAGGTTGCAATAAAGCTGGTCGAACTGCAGTGGGTGCTTGCGAAACGCAGCAGACAAGCTGGTACCCGTTTCCACGTCGCCACGAATCTCGTTGAGCAGCCGCGTCATGCGCGCATTCGTGCTGCCACGCCCGACGATGTCGAACGCCTGCAGCAGCGGCACACCGGCTTTCATCATCGTGGCCAACTGGCGCGTGAAGACGGCGATGTCCTTTTGTTTGATCGAGCGCCCGCCGGCGTTGCGGCGCTTCCTGATCTTGGTGATCAGGATGCCCTGGCGGCGCAGCGTGGCGCTGACCACGGCCTCGCCATGGGCACGCACCTCGCCACGCAGCAGCTTGCCGTTCTTGTCTTTGCCTTCCCACTCGAAGACAAAGTCCTTGGCATTTCTGCCCAATGCTGCCGTGGCCATGAATGAATAACCCTCGCGTTGCCTATTCGTTGGTGACCGAAATCACTTCTTCCAGCGTGGTCAGGCCCGCGCGCACCTTCATGAGCCCGGCCTGGCGCAAATCGCGCACGCCTTCCTTTTGCGCCTGCACGGCAATGTCCAGGGACGTGCCTTCGGCCAGGATGATTTTCTGGATAGCCTCTGTGATCGGCATCACTTGGTAAAGCCCAAGCCGCCCCTTGTAACCGTTGGTACAAGCCGAACAGCCGATGGCGCGGTAAGGGCGCCAACTGCCGTCAAGATCGGTGTCGATGAAACCGGCACGCAGCAGCGCCTCACGCGGATAGTCCGCGTGCGCCTTGCAGTTTTCGCACAGGCGCCGAGCCAGGCGTTGCGCCGTGATGAGCAACACGCTGGCGGCAATGTTGAACGGCGCCACACCCATGTTCATGAGCCGCGTCAGCGTGGTCGGTGCATCGTTGGTGTGCAGGGTGCTCATCACCATGTGGCCGGTCTGCGCGGCCTTGATCGCGATGTCAGCGGTTTCCAGGTCGCGGATCTCACCCACCATCACCACGTCCGGGTCCTGACGCAAGAACGACTTCAAGGCCGCGGCGAAAGTCAGCCCGGCCTTGTCATTCACATTGACCTGGTTGATGCCGGGCAAGTTGATTTCGGCCGGGTCTTCCACCGTGCAAATGTTCACACCGGGCTGGTTCAGGATGTTCAGACAGCTGTACAGCGACACCGTCTTGCCGCTGCCGGTGGGGCCGGTGACCAGCACCATGCCGTAGGGCCGCTGAATGGCCACCATGAGGCGATCGCGCTCAATCTTTTCGTAGCCCAAGGCCTCAATGCCGAGCTTGGCACTGGACGGGTCGAGGATCCGGATGACGATCTTTTCACCAAACAGCGTGGGCAGGGTGCTGATGCGAAAGTCGATCGCCTTGGTGCCGAACTTCAGCTTCAAGCGGCCGTCTTGCGGCACGCGCTTTTCAGCGATGTCCATGCGCGAGATGACCTTCACGCGCGACGCCAGCTTGTCTTTGATCGCCACCGGAGGCTGGGTGATTTCGCGCAGCTCGCCGTCGATGCGAAAGCGCACACGGTAGTTGTATTCGTAGGGCTCGAAGTGAAGGTCCGAGGCCCGCATGTTGATGGCGTCGATCAACATCTTCTGCAGGAAGCGCACCACCGGCGCGTCTTCCACCTCGGCCACCACGTCGGGGCTGTCCTGGGCCGAGGCATCCTCCTCGGTGACGTCGAAATCGAAGTCGCCCGTGCTCAGTGAGTCGATCGCCTCGTTGACGTTTGCGTTTTGGGCATCGAGCAAGCGCACCAGCTTGTCGTGTTCAACGATCACCCACTCCGGCGTGAGTTGGGTGGCGAACTTGATGCGCTCGCCAGCCTCCAGGTCTGTGGGGTCGGCCGCGCCAATGAAAATGCGGTTGCCGCGCTTGCCCAACACGGCCAACTGGTATTGATTGGCCAGTTTGGGGTCGACGATGTGGCGCGGCAGCCGCTCGCCGTCGACCGCGCTCAAGTCGAGCAACGGCAAGGCCAGCGCGGTAGACAAGGTATGGGCCAGCTCGGCCGGCTGCACGGCGCCGGCACTGATGACGGCCGAGACGAAGCTGATGCGCCGTTCCTTGGCCGACCGGGCCAGTTCTTCTGCCGCCTTGACGCTCAGGCGCCCCGCATGCACCAGAACCCGAGCCACCCCGGACAGGGCTGATTGGGACGACTCGGGAAGGGTGTCAACCGCCATCGGTGAGCGAAGGGGAATGTTACAAACCGGCCAATCATCGCCGATCACAGCGGGGCTGTAAACGGCGAAAAGACAGCGGGAAACGGCCTGCTGCGCAATGCCCGCCGCTGTACTGCGGCGTGGTGGTCAACAACGAATTGGTCGGGGTGAGAGGATTCGAACCTCCGGCCTCTACGTCCCGAACGTAGCGCTCTACCTGGCTAAGCTACACCCCGATGGGCCAAAGCGACCCAATTCAGGCCGCCCGGTGCCAGCCGGCCAACGCTAGAACGAGCGATCGACCGACTGAACACACAAGTCTACCAGAGCGCTTCTTGAGGGCGACGGCGGCAACAGCGTCAACGCCGCCTGGGCCAATTTGGCTTCCTGCCTGGCGGCTTCCAGTGTGGCTTGCAGCGAACCAGTCTGGCGCACGATGTCAACGATGTCGGGCAAGCGCTGCACTTCGCCGTGCTCAATCGCATGGCGGATAAGCATGCGCTGCGCGGGCGTACCACGCTCCATGGCGATCAGCAGCGGCAATGTGGGCTTGCCTTCACGCAGATCATCACCCACGTTCTTGCCCAGGGTTTGCGAGTCACCCTGGTAGTCCAGCAGGTCATCCACGAGTTGAAATGCCGTGCCCAAACTGCGGCCGTAATCGCTGCAGGCGGTTTCCACCGCGGCCGGCGCGCCCGCAATCACCGCACCGAGCCGCGCACTGGCTTCAAACAGCTTGGCGGTCTTGAAGCGGATCACACGCAGGTAGTCGGCCACGGCCAAGTCGGCGTCGTGCATGTTCATCAACTGCAAGACTTCGCCTTCGGCGATGACGTTGGTGGCGTCGGCCAGCACTTCAAGCACACGCAGGTTGTCCAACGACACCATCATCTGAAACGCCCGCGAATACAGGAAGTCGCCGACCAACACGCTGGCAGCGTTGCCGAACAACGCGTTTGCCGTCTTGCGGCCACGGCGCAGCGACGATTCGTCCACCACGTCATCGTGCAGCAACGTGGCGGTGTGAATGAACTCCACGATCGCGGCCAGCTCGAAACGCTGCGGGCCGTCAAACCCCAGCGCCTGAGCGAACAGCAGCACTAGACGAGGCCGAATGCGCTTGCCGCCGGCGCCGACGATGTAGCCTGAAATCTGGTCGATCAACGCCACGCGAGACGCCAACCGCGCCTGGATCACGGCGTCGACTTCACGCATGGGTTGAGCCAGCGGGTCGGCTTCTGCGGTTTGGGCGGTGGTTTGCAGCACAAGGGGGCCGGCAATGGGCGTGGGTGATTATAGAAATGCATGCACGCCAGGTCGCGACGCTGTGGCGGCGCTGGGTGGCCGGCCCCGGTATAGCGCACGCTGCCACGGCGGCCTCAAACTCGTCTGGAGCCCGGATTTTCGACGGTGGTAGACTCGTGGGCTTCGCTATGCACTGCGCTCGCCACTGGGCTGGGCCTGCACGACGCGGAGATTCAAGCTAGTCAAGGTAAGCAGGAAAGGTCAGACATGTACGCGGTCATAAAAACCGGCGGCAAACAATACAAGGTTGCTGCGGGCGAAAATATCAAGATAGAACAGATTGCTGCGGACGTCGGCCAGGAAATCGTGATCGATCAAGTCTTGGCTGTCGGCAGCGGCGCAGACTTGCAGATTGGGGCTCCCTGGGTGGCAGGCGCAAGCGTCAAGGCAACAGTGGTTGCCCATGGGCGGCACGACAAGGTGCGCATCTTTAAGATGCGCCGGCGCAAGCACTATCAGAAGCACGGCGGCCACCGCCAGGGCTTCACCGAGTTGAACATCAGCTCGGTCAACGCCTGAGCCTCGCTAGGAGTACTGAAACATGGCACAGAAAAAAGGCGGCGGTTCCACCCGCAACGGGCGCGATTCGCAACCCAAGATGCTCGGCGTCAAGGTGTTCGGCGGCCAGGCCATCACGGCCGGCGCGATCATCGTGCGCCAACGCGGCACCAAGTTCCACCCTGGCCGCAATGTCGGCCTGGGCCGCGACCATACGCTGTTTGCGCTGATTGACGGCAAGGTGTCCTTTGGCGTCAGCGGCCCGAAGAACCAATCCAAGGTGTCAGTCCTGCCGGGCTGAAAACATCGTCGCAAGCCGTGCGAGGCCCCGGCTTGCCGGGGCTTTTTCGTTGCCGTTTTGTTCCTGCATTCACGTGAGACCCGCGCACCATGAAGTTCGTCGATGAAGCCACGATTGAAGTGGCCGCCGGCAACGGCGGTGCCGGTTGCGCCAGTTTTCGGCGGGAAAAGTTCATTCCCTTCGGTGGCCCCGATGGCGGCAACGGCGGGCGCGGCGGCAGCGTCTTTGCGGTGGCTGATCGCAACCTGAACACGCTGATCGACTACCGCTACGCGCGCCGCCACGATGCGCGCAATGGCGAGCAGGGCCGGGGCGCCGATCAGTTCGGTGCGGCCGGCGGCGACATCACGCTGCGCATGCCTGTGGGCACAGTGATCAGCGACTTCGACACCGGCGAGGTTCTCACCGAACTGCTCGACCCCGAAACCCCTGCACTCATCTGCAAGGGCGGCGATGGCGGCTTTGGCAACCTGCACTACAAGAGCAGCACCAACCGCTCGCCGCGTCAAAAGACACCCGGCTGGCCGGGCGAGAAGCGGCACCTGAAGTTGGAGCTGCGCGTGCTGGCCGATGTTGGCCTGCTGGGCTTGCCCAATGCCGGCAAGTCAACGCTGGTGACAGCGGTGTCGAACGCCCGTCCCAAGATCGCCGACTATCCGTTTACGACGCTGCACCCCAACTTAGGCGTGGTCCGCGTCGCGCCCGAGCAAAGCTTTGTGATCGCCGACTTGCCCGGCTTGATCGAAGGCGCGTCGGATGGCGCAGGTTTGGGTCACCGCTTCCTGCGCCACCTTCAGCGCACCCGCTTGCTGCTGCACGTGGTGGACATGGCGCCGTTCGACGACGATGCTGACCCGGTGAAACAAGTGCGCGCCATCGTCTCCGAGTTGAAGAAGTACGACCCCAAGCTGCATGCCAAGCCGCGTTGGCTGGTGCTCAACAAGATGGACATGGTGCCGCTTGAGCAGCGCACGCAGCGCGTGAGTGACTTGGTGCGGCGCCTGCGCTGGAAGGGCCCGGTGTTCGAGATATCGGCCCTGGCGCGCGAAGGCCTCACGCCCTTGATGCGGGCTTGTTACGACCATGTGGCCAGCTTCCAGCGGCCCGTTGACGAGCCCGATCCCCGTTTCGACCAGCCCGAGGCGCCTGAACATGGTTGAGGTGGTGCGCCATGCTCGCCGGCTGGTCGTGAAAGTCGGTTCCAGCCTGGTCACGAACGAGGGCCGCGGCGTCGATGCCGCAGCCATTGGCAACTGGTGTCGGCAGCTCGCCGCATTGGCACACGAGGGCCGCGAAGTGGTCATGGTGTCCAGCGGCGCGATCGTTGAAGGCATGAAGCGCCTGGGCTGGACCACGCGGCCCAAGGAACTGCACGAATTGCAAGCCGCCGCCGCTGTAGGCCAGATGGGCCTGGTGCAGATGTACGAAACCCAGCTGCGCGCCCACGGCCTGGCCAGCGCGCAGGTGTTGTTGACCCATGCGGATCTGACTGACCGCGAACGTTATCTCAACGCCCGCTCCACGCTGTTGACCCTGCTGTCGCTGAAGGTTATTCCGGTGATCAACGAGAACGACACGGTGGTCAACGATGAAATCAAGTTCGGTGACAACGACACCTTGGGCGCCTTGGTGGCCAACTTGATCGAGGCTGATGCGCTGGTGATCCTGACCGACCAGCGCGGCCTGTACAGCGACGACCCACGGCGCAATGCGCAAGCACAGTTCATCGCCGAAGCCGCGGCCGGTGACCCGGCGCTGGAACGCATGGCCAGTGGTGCAGCCTCGGCGCTCAGCCGCGGCGGCATGATCACCAAGGTGCTGGCCGCCAAGCGCGCGGCCGGCAGCGGCGCCAGCACCGTCATTGCCTGGGGGCGCGAGCCCGATGTGCTGTTGCGCCTGGCGCGCGGTGAAGCCATTGGCACCACGCTGGTGGCCAGCACCCAGAAGCTCGCGGCGCGCAAGCAGTGGATGGTCGACCACTTGCAACTGCGGGGTGCGGTGGTGGTGGATGCCGGCGCCGTGGCCAAGCTGCGCGACGACGGCAAGAGCCTGTTGCCCATCGGCGTGACCGAGGTGCTGGGTGACTTCAGGCGAGGCGATGTCATTGCCGTGCGCGATGCCGCCGGTGTCGAGCTGGCGCGAGGCCTGGCCAACTACTCCAGCACCGAGGCACGACTCATCGCGCGCCGGCCCAGCTCGCAGATTGAGACCGCACTGGGCTACACCAACGAGCCCGAGCTGATCCACCGCACCAATTTGATATTGAGCTGATCCGGCCACCGATCAGCAAGCCCAAAGCCCTGTGCCCAATGGGCGGTTTGCGGGCCAGGGTCAAGCAGGACAACGGGCGGCGTGCTGCGCACAATGCTTGAGTATGACGAAAGACGATGTGGCGCAACCCACCGGTTCCTGGCACGCCGTGGCCAGCCTTGAACAACTTCGGCGCAACGGCCGCATGGTGGTCAAGCTGCCCGGCAAGCAGTTGGCCCTGTTCAGCCACGGCGATGCGGTGCACGCATGCAACAACCGCTGCCCGCATGAGGGCTACCCGCTGGCCGAAGGTGCCTTGGGGCCGGACTGTGTGCTCACCTGCCATTGGCATAACTGGCAGTTCGATCTGCGCGACGGCAGCAACCTGCACGGCGGTGATGGCCTGACGATCTACCCGGTGGCGCAGCGTGACGGGCAGGTCTGGGTCGACCTGAGCGAGCCGGCACCGGCGCTGCGCCAGCAGCAGCACCTGGCGGCCCTGGAGCAAGCCATGGCCGACGATGACTTGCCGCGCATCGCGCGCGAAGCGGCGCGCCTGCAAGCCGCGGGCGGCACGGCCGACGACGCGCTGCGCCAGGCCATCTTGCAAAGCCATGAGCGGCTGCGCTACGGCATGACCCACGCCTGGGCCGCGGCCGACGGCTGGCTGCGCCTGCGCGATGAGCTGGAGCCACCGGCGCAGCAGCTGGCCTGCCTGGCCGAGGCCCTGAGCTACATCGCACGCGACACCTTGCGTGAGCCGCCTTGGCCCTTGCCGGCGCCTCAAAGCGTGGTGTGGAACGCGCAGTTATTCTTGAACCGGGTCGAGGCCCAGGATGAAGCCGGCGCCGGCGCGCAGTTGCTGGCCGGCCTGGAAGAGGCGCCGCCGCAACAGTTCGATGCCTGCCTGACCGAAGCCGCGCTGGCTCACTACAACGATTTCGGCCACTCGCTCATCTACCTGGTGCATGTGCGCTCGCTCGTGCAGCGCGTGGGGCCGAGCGTGGCCCCGGCACTGTGGCAGGGCTGGTTGCGTGCGCTGCGCTTTGCGACAAGGGAAGATCTCTTGCCCGACTTTCGCGCCTACGCGCCGGCCCTGGCGCAATGGCCCGCTGCGTTCGGCCGCAGCACCGCTGTGCCCGACCCCCAGGCCTGGTTCGGCCTGGCGCCTCGTGCTGCACTGGCGTTGTCGGCCCAGCATGCGGCGCAATGCGTACCTCTGGCGCTGCACCAGGCGCTGATGTGTGTGGGGGCGATGCACCTCATGCATTTCGATGCCGCTTGGCAAGACCGCAGCGACGGCCCCGTGCGCGACAACATCGGCTGGCTCGACTTCAGCCACGCGCTGACCTTTGCCCACGCGGCGCGGGTGCAATGCGTGAAGCATCCCCAACTGTGGCCTGCGGCACTGGCACAAATGACCTTGTTCGCCGCGCGCAATGCCAAATACCTGCGCGCGCAAGACCAGGCCGGGCCAACAGGCATGCATGACGCCGCCACGTTCGACGCCCAGTGCATTGTCAGGCTGCTGGACCACGGCACGGCGCCGCACATTTATCCAGCCCATTTGCTGAAAACCTGGCTCGCCGTGCGCGACGAGATTCGATTGGGTGTGGCCCCTGCCACCACCTCGTGGTTGCGCGCGGCGGTGGTGCAACTCTTTGCGGCGTGCTTGAAGCAGCGCCACATTCTGCGCAATGCCCAGCAGGCCCTGGACATCGTGCAACGTGGCGGCTGACGCTCGGCTGGCTCGTGCCGCAACAGACCGCTTCTGCCGGCCTCAAGGCAGGCTGCCTTGAGGCTCCGGGTCGGGCGGCTCGCCACGCCGCTGCGCCGACAGGTCGATGGCGTGCTCATTGCGGTTGTGCCTGACGTTGCCACGCAGATAGCGGTTAGTTGGCGCG
>JAYUPO010000205.1:0-4116 GCA_043760085.1 Burkholderiales bacterium | reverse complement strand
CAACCTGGCTGGCTGCCAGCTCATCCAGCGCGAACTGCATGCCTTGGGCATCGGGCAGCGTGAAAGCCGCCAGCCGGTACCGCGCTGAATCCAACTCGGCGGTGGGCCAGGTGCGTAAGCCAAAGCAATCGGCGGCGCGCGCCTCGCGCCTGATCAGCGCAACTTGCCAAATGGGGAAGGCCCCAGCGCCGACGCACGCTGGACGCTGCGCGGGCCACGTTTGTTGCCAGCCTGGGCTGGGCGATACGGACTGGAACGCCATGATTGACTTCCTGTGCCATCGATTCCGACCCTGTGCCCCGCAATTGCGGGCCGGGTTTGCGAGCATTTGTCACGAAATGTAGGCCTATGTCGATGCGGCCACATCCCTAAAACAGCGCTCTCAAGCGGAATTCCCGCCACAAACGCCGCGCGCCAAGGCGCTGCAACGGTACCCATTTGGTTACGTGCCCTGCCGGGTGCCTGACTAAGCTGCGCGGCGTTTTGGCGGCGATCGGCGTGGCCAGGCAATTATTTCGAGGTATGGACATGCGGGCGATGCCAATTGGTTTGGGGCGAAGTGGGTTTGGTTGTTGGGGTGTCTGGTGCGGGCTGAGGGCGCCCGGGTGGTTGGCGCTGCAGCAGTTCCTCTTCGGTCTGCTCATGTTGGCCGGGCTCGCCACCGCCGCTCATGCAGCGCCGGCCGTGGCCGAAGGCAGGCTGGAAATCGTGGTTGAAGACCACGCCACGTTCAGCCGCACGCGGCACTTCCTGCACACGGCCGGTGGCCGGCTTGAACTACAGGTTAAAGCAGCGCCGCGGCATTGGCGCGCTGGCGCCACGCTGCGCGTGAAGGGTGATGTGAGCGGGCCGGTGATGCTGTTGAGCACCACCGATGCGAATGCTGCCACCGTCGTTGTAGCCGCACCCCTGGCCAACACGCTTGGCGAGCAAAAGATCGGCGTCTTGCTGGTGAACTTCACCGACGACCGCAGCCAGCCATTTACGCTGGCCCAGGCGCATGACATGGTCTTCGCTCAGCTCAACGGCTACATCCGCGAGAACTCGTTTCAGAAAACCTGGATCAGCGGCAACAGTTGGGGGTGGCTGAACTTGCCCATGGCGAAAACCTGCAATGGCCTGGACATCAGCATCCAGGCGCGCCTTGCGGCAACCAATGCCGGCATCGACCTGAGCAGCTACGGCCGCCTGGTCTTCGTCTTCCCCACCAACTACAGCTGCGGCTGGAGCGGCATGGCCAATGTGGGCGGCGCACAGCCTTCGATCTGGATCAACGGCTGGTTGGAGCTCAAGACCTTCGCCCATGAGCTGGGCCACAGCTTCGGGCTGATGCACGCCCATGCGCAGGACTGCGGAAGCACGGCTGTGGGCACCACCTGTACGGTGGATGAATACGGCGACACGATCGACGCTATGGGCGGCCAGGCCGGTGGCCACTATGACGCCTTCAACAAAGAGCTGCTCGGTTGGCTGGCCAGCACCACCACCACACCAACCAGCGGGCAGCCGGCGGTGGCCAGCGTCAGCGCCAGCGGCCGGTACAGCCTGGAAACCTATTCCACGCCAGCGGGAACGTTGCCCAAGGCGCTGAAGCTGCCGCGTGGCGTGGACCCGGCCACCGGCGCGATGCGCTGGTATTACATCGAATACCGCCAGGCCGCGGGGGCCGACGCCGTGCTGGCCAACTGGCCCAACACCAACTACCTGCGCGGCCTGGTGATCCGCAGCGCCACGCAGGACGACAGCAACAGCGGCCAGCTGCTGGACATGAGCCCCAACAGCAGCCCGGACCGCGATTGGGAAGACGCGGCACTGCTGTTTGGCCAGAGCTTCACCGATGCGGCGGCCGGCGTCACCCTGGTGGCGGTGGCTGGCAATGCCAGCGGCGCGCAAGTCGACATCACCTTGAACGCGCCGGCCAACTGCACGCGCGCCGCGCCGGCCCTGGCCCTGGCCTCGGCCCAAACCAGCGTGGCCGCGGGGGGCACAAAAACCTACACGGTCAACCTGAACAACCGCGACAGTGCGGGCTGCGGCGCCTCAAACTTCGATCTGAACGGGACACCGCCCACGGGCTTTGGCACGAGCTTGGCCACCAGCCGCTTGAGCGTGGCACCTGGGGCCAGCGCGGCAACGAGCTGGGCCGTGACCGCGCCCGCGGGCACGCCAGCCGGCAGCTACGGCCTGAGCCTGCAAGCCAGCAACGCCAGCGCCGGCGGGTCTGCCGGCCTGACCAGCGCGCAACTGGTGGTGGCGGCCGACTTGATGACGGCGGTGAACACCGACAAGGGCCAGTACCTGCGCGGCGACACCGTGGTGGCGACCGCCGTGGTTTCCAGCGGCGGCGCCATGCTGGCCGGTGCCACGGTGAGTTTTGTCTTCATCAAGCCCGATGGCGCCACGTTCACCAAGACCGCACTCACCGACGCCGCCGGGCGCGCCACGCTGCGCTACCGCCTGACCCGCAAGGATCCTGTGGGTGCCTGGCAACTGCAAAGCCGGGTGAATGTGGGTGGCGCCAACGCCCAGGCGAGCGGCGCCTTCACGGTGCAGTGAGCGTGCGCCGGCCATGAAAAAGGCGGGGCCTGGGCCCCGCCTTTTCTTCGTGCAGCCAGCGCGTTTCAGGCGCGGGCTGCACCGGGCTGGATCACCCGAACTTACTTCTTCTTCTGCTGTTCAAGCTGCTTCATCAGCGTGTTCAGCGTGGCGCCACTGGGCGCCGCGCACACCACACCTGGCGGGCACAGGTTGCAGGTGGCGCCGGCATCGACGGCCGTGCCTACCGTGCACGCCGCACCAACACAGCCAGTGATCGGCGGTTTGATGGCCGTGGCGCTGACGGCGTCGCTGAACTGTGTCGCGGTGGTCGGGTCAGGCGCAATGGGCGTGTAGGACGCGGCATAGGTGGCGCACTCGCCCGTCTGACCCTTTGGTGCCAGGTTAGTGGATGACAAGGTCAATGCAGCATTGGTCATGCCGAGCACCTTGTCGATCGCTGACGCACTGCTCAGCGGAACCAACCCGTCATTGCACACCGAGCCCCAGATATCGACCTTCACATACAGGTAGCTGGTCGTGGGCACCAGCGACACCGTGCATTCCTTGGTGGCCTTGATGAAGGCCGGGAACTCCAGCCTCGGGCAGTTGGCGACGGGTGAGGTGTCTTCAACTGTCGAATCGGGCCCCGTGTTGGCCACCACCTTGATGAAGTTGGTTGACGGGTTGTTGGTCGTGGTCAGCGTGTTCAGGTAGCAAACACTGCTGTTCGGGCCAATCGTGCCATTGAAGGTCAAGGACTTGGTCTTGTCGGGATAGTCGCCTGCCGCGTTGCACTGGAAGTAAGTGAAGTCACCGACCACGGGTGCGGGTGTGGCGGGCTGCGGCTTGTCGTCAAGCGTGACGTTGGTCACCGCGCCGAAGCCGGTGTTGGTGATCGCGCCGCCGAATTCGTAAATGATGCGATCAAACGCAGCATTGGCCCGGCCAGACGGGCAGCTCTTGCTGATTTCCACGCCGCACACGTTGAAGCTGCCCAGGACGAAGTCTTTGAGCACGGCGTCCACCGAGCTGGACGAACGCGTTTCGGCCATGAAGCTGGTGAAGCAAGGTGCACTCTTGTCGCCCGCAATGCGCAACACCTCGGTGATGTTGATGCCCACTTCCAGGAAGGTGGCCACCGGGTACGAGGTGCTGCCGTCCTTGCTTAGATAGCCCCAACTCGGCGTCTCCACGCCGCCCTGCAGATTCGTGATGCCGCAGAAAACGGTGGTGTTCGTGGCGCATGTTGCCGGGGTCGTGGTGTTGCCTGCCAGCAGCCTGAGGGTGCCATTGATCGCGCCCGGGCCCGGATCCCATTTCAGAATCTGGATCGTCACCGTGGTGCCGCCACCCTCGAAGTTGGCCAGCACCAGGATGTCACCCACCGTGTGCACGCCGTTGAAGCTGCCGTTGGCATTCAGGCTGATGTTGCTCTTGAAGAACCAATAGCCCATGTGGGCGTCGCCCCTGTTGTCAAAGCGCTCGGCAGCGGCATTGATGATCAAGTCACCGCCAACGTTGTAGGCCACGGCGTAGGCGTTGACGATGTTGTCCTTGTCGGGCACCGAGCCGGACTTA
>JAYUPO010000204.1:0-1716 GCA_043760085.1 Burkholderiales bacterium | reverse complement strand
ACCGCCCGGTTTGGATGTTTCCCGCAACGGGATTGACGTGATCACAGAACTTGAATTCAAGAGCCTTGCCGCGCAGGGCTACAACCGCATTCCGCTCATCGCCGAGGCCTTTGCCGACCTCGAAACGCCGCTGTCGCTGTACCTGAAGCTGGCCTACGCCAGTGGCGTGGGCAAGCACAGCTTCTTGCTTGAAAGCGTGGTTGGCGGCGAACGTTTCGGGCGCTATTCATTCATCGGCCTGCCGGCGCGCACCTTGCTGCGTGCCAGCGGCTTCAAGGTGGAAGTGGTGAGCGACGGCGTGGTGGTGGAAACGCATGACGGCAACCCGCTCGATTTCATCGAGCAGTATCAAAAGCGCTTCAAGGTGGCGCTGCGCCCGGGCCTGCCGCGCTTTTGCGGCGGCCTGGCGGGCTACTTCGGCTACGACGCGGTGCGCTACATCGAGCCCAAGCTGGCCACCACGCACAAGCCCGGCGGCCTGGACACGCCCGACATCCTGTTGCTGCAGTGCGAAGAGCTGGCGGTGATCGACAACCTCTCGGGCCGCCTGTACCTCATCGTCTATGCCGACCCGAGCCAGAGTGAAGCGTTCAGCAAGGCCAAGCGGCGCCTGGCCGAGTTGGGCGACAAGCTGCACTACAGCGTGACCGCGCCGGCCGTGAAGCGCGGGCCCAGCCACAGCGTGGAGCGCGACTTCGCCAAGGACGACTACCTGGCCGCGGTGCGCAAGAGCAAGGAATACATCGCCGCGGGCGACGTGATGCAGGTGCAAATTGGCCAGCGCCTGCGCAAGCGCTTCACTGAGTCGCCGCTCAGTCTTTATCGCGCGCTGCGTTCGCTCAACCCCAGCCCGTACATGTATTTTTACGACATGGGCGAGTTCCAGATCGTCGGCGCCTCACCCGAAATCCTGGTGCGCCACGAGCGCGTGCCTGAAGGGCAGAAGGTGACCATCCGCCCGCTGGCCGGCACCCGCCCGCGCGGCGCCACGCCCGAGCAAGACAAGGCGCTGGAACACGAACTTTCTAACGATCCAAAAGAGCGGGCCGAGCACCTGATGCTGATCGACCTGGCGCGCAACGACATCGGCCGCATCGCCAAGACCGGCACGGTGAAGGTGACCGAGGCCTTCGCCATCGAACGCTATTCGCACGTGATGCACATCGTGAGCAATGTCGAAGGCCTGCTCAAGGAAGGCACCAGCAACCTCGATGTGCTGCGCGCCACCTTCCCGGCCGGCACGCTGAGCGGCGCGCCGAAGATTCGCGCCATGCAGATCATCGACGAGCTTGAACCCGTGAAGCGCGGCATATACGGCGGCGCCTGTGGCTACCTGAGCTTTGCTGGCGACATGGATCTGGCCATCGCCATCCGCACTGGCATCGTGCAAGGGCAGACGCTGTACGTGCAGGCTGCTGCGGGCGTGGTGGCCGATTCGGTGCCCGAGCTGGAGTGGAAGGAAACCGAGGCCAAGGCGCGCGCACTCATCCGCGCGGCAGAGCTGGTGGAAGAAGGGTTCTGAGCCGGGCCGCGCCGCGCGCTCAGCGCGTGGCCATGTAGGCGGCGTACAACGGGCCGTGCAAGTCGCGCAGGGCGCGGCGGCGTTGCACCAGTTCTTGGTGGCGCCCCTGGCGTTCCAGGCCCAGCAGTTCCAGCACCAGGCGCATGCCGCGCTCCGGCGCGCTGTGTTGTGATGCCCAGGCCTGCGCCAGGTGC
>JAYUPO010000203.1:0-11108 GCA_043760085.1 Burkholderiales bacterium | reverse complement strand
AAAGGCTGGCGGCCGATCTCGGTCACGTACCAGCCGGCCACTGTGGCCACCCAGCCCGAGAACGTCATGCCGGCAAACAGCCACAACACCGCGCGCGGCAGGCCCGCAGGCTGCCACTTTGCACGCCGCAGCAACCACCAGCCGAGCCAACTGGTGGCCAGCATCAGCAGGCCCATGCCAACCATGATGCGAAAGGCGAAGAACACTGGCAGTGGCGGCGGGTGCGCACCGGCGAAACTGTTCAGGCCCTTGATCTCGCCATCGAGTTCGTGGGTGAGGATCAGGCTGGCCAACTTGGGCACCTTGATCTCGAAGTGATTCATGCGCTTGTCGGCGTCGGGCCACGCAAACAGCAGCAGCGGCGCGCCGCGTTCGGTGTCCCACACGCCTTCCATCGCGGCCACTTTGGCCGGCTGGTGCTTCAGTGTGTTCAGCCCGTGCAGGTCGCCGACGAAGATCTGCACCGGGATCAGCACTGCGGCCAGCGTCAGCCCCACACGCATGACACGCGGCGCCGAACGCTGTGCCACTTGGCGCAGCACCTGCCAGGCCGACAGGCCGACGAGCAGGAAGGCGCAGGTCAGCGCCGATGCCAGCAGGACGTGCGTAAAACGATAGGGGAATGAGGGGTTGAAGATGACGTCGAACCAGCTCTTGACCTGGAACGTGCCGTCGACAATTTCATGCCCGGCCGGCGTCTGCATCCACGAGTTCAACGCCAGGATCCAGAAGGCCGACAAGGTGGTGCCGAAGGCGACGAAGAAGGTCGACATCAGGTGCACCCTCTCGCTCACCTTGCCGTGGCCAAACAACATCACGCCCAGAAAGCCGGCTTCCAGGAAAAACGCCGTCATCACCTCGTAACCCAGCAGCGGCCCGGCGATGTCGCCCACCCGTTCCATGAAGCCCGGCCAGTTGGTGCCGAACTGGAAGCTCATCGTGATGCCGCTGACGACGCCGAGCGCAAAGGTCAGGGCGAACACCTTGGTCCAAAAGCGGTAGGCGTCGAGCCAGCCCTGGGCCGCTGCGGTGTCGCTGCGTCGCACCGTGAGCCAGCGCCAGCGGAAGAACAGCAGCAGCCAGGCCAGGCCGATGCTGATCGTGGGGAACAGGATGTGGAAGGTAATGTTGGCTGCGAATTGCACGCGAGCCAGCATGAGAGCGTCCATGCAACCTTCTCCTTTGCGCTGTGGACTGTGGATGATCGGCGATCGCCAATCGCCAATCGCCGTTCGATGACTTTACTTCCGCGGTGCTTTCGGTGGCTGCAAACCGTTGAACATGCCGATCAGCACGCCGCTGACCAGCGTCGAATAGCTTTGCATCATGGCCTGCGCAGCCTTCAGATTGCTGGCGCGGGAATCGCGCAATGTGGACAAGGCAGCGGCCTCGGACTGGCCATCGTCAAGGAAATCTGTGCTCGCCACGGCATCGCTATTGCGCTGGCCGACGCACCCGGCGGCGACGGCGGGCAGAGCGTGGTGCTGGTGTGGCCGAGCCCGAACATCGCGGCTCCGTGAAGCGTCGCCGCAAAGGCGCCGAGCTGGCCCGCGGGCTCAGCTTGAGTGCAGCAACCCCAGGACGCTGTTCCAGACCGTCGCGCGCGGTGCGCCAGCGGCCGCGAGTGCGGCGCGCACATGGCGCTCGAGTTGATCGGCGGGCAGTGGCCGGCAGAACAGGAAGCCTTGCAGTTCGGCGCAATGGGCCGCGCTGAAGAAGGTGGCCTGCGCCTCGGTCTCCACGCCTTTGGCCACCACCGCGATGCCCAGTGCGTTGGCCAGGTCGATGATGGCCACCACCACCGCACGGTCGCGCGGGTTGCCGGCCATGTCGGCGACGAAGCTGCGGTCGATCTTGAGGTGGTCGACGTCAAACTGGCGCAGGTGGTTGAGCGACGAATGGCCGACGCCGAAGTCATCGATCGCGATCTTCAGCCCCAGTGCCTTGAGCGCGGCAATCGTGGTGCAGGCTTGCTGCACGTTATCCATCAACAGCGACTCCGTGAGCTCAAGTTCGATCAGTTCCGGCGGCGCGCCGGTTTCGCACAGCACCCGCTGCACCATGTTGACGAATCCGCTGTGTTGGAACTGCACAAAAGACACGTTGACCGACACCGGCAGCGGCGCCATGCCGGCGGCGCGCCAGGTGCCCATTTGCGCGCAGGCGCTGCGCAGTACCCATTCGCCCACGATGATCATCATTCCCGTTTCTTCGAGCACGGCGATGAACTCGCCCGGCAGCACCAACCCGCGTGCCTTGCTGTCCCAGCGCAGCAACGCTTCCAGGGCCACGATGCGCCGCTGCCCGGCGTCGACCCGCGGTTGGTAGTGCAGGGTGAATTCGCCGTCGCGAAAGCCCTGCTTCAGCGCCAGTTCCAGGCCCAGGCGTTGCGAGGCGCGCTGGTTCATCGCGGCGCGGTAGAAAGCGTGCCGGCCCCGGCCGCTTTCCTTCGCGCTGTACATGGCGGCATCGGCGTTCTTCAGCAGCGCCTCGGCGTTGTCGCCGTCGCCGGGGTACAGCGCAATGCCCACGGTGACGCCAACGATCAGCTCGCTGCCATGCATCGCCACCGGCGTGGCCACCGCTTCCTGAATGCGCCGGGCAATGAAGGCCGCGTCCTCGGGCGTGGACAACTGCGGCAGGATGATCGTGAACTCGTCGCCGCCCATGCGGAACAGCAGATCGTTCTTGCGCAGGCAGCCCTGGATGCGGTCTGACGTCACTTTCAGCAGTGTGTCTCCGGCCGCATGGCCGAGGCTGTCGTTGACGATCTTGAAGCGATCGAGGTCAACGAACATCAGCGCGCAGGGTTGATCGGCGCGCGCCGCCAGCGCGATCGTCTCGCTGAGCCGTTCTGCGAAGTAGGCCCGGTTGGGCAGGCCGGTCAGGGCGTCGTGATAGGCCTGGTGACGCACCAGTTCTTCCTTGACGCCGCGTTCATGCTCTTGCTGCGAAATGATGCGGTCGGCCTTGCGCACGACCAGGAACAGGAACAGATACAGCGTCGACAGCAGCGTCATGACGATGCCCGCCACCTGCCATTGCGCGCGTGTCTGGCTGTGCAGCAGGTCGGTGACGTCCGAGTAGACCTCGAACACGCCTTCGATGGGGGCATCGGCCGAGGCACGCGCTGGCAGGTAAGACGCGATCAGGTTGCGGTTGCTGAGCACACCCTCGAAAGCATCGAACTTCTCACGAAAGGTGATGTGGCTGACCACCTCGCCGGCCTTGGCCTGGCGAAAACCGGCATTGCTGCTCTTGTCTTCGCCGATCTGCTTCTCATCGGTCGAGAACACCGTCAAGCCGTCCAGGTTGTAGATCTTGATCTTGGCGATTTGCAGCCCGCTCATCGTGGCTCGAACGTCGGCGCGCAGCAGCGGCAGCGCCGGGTCGGCGAGCAAGGTTTCGCGGCTGCGAGCGGCAGGGTCCAGCACGAAGCCGCGGTAGCGCCCCCAGACCACGTTGGTGAACGCCTGCGTCAGGGCGGCGTTGGCTCGGCTCTCGTGCTCGACGAGGTGGCGTTGGGTGAGTTCACGGTAGATCCAGAACAGGCAGGCCGTCACGGCCACGATGCCGACCAGGCTGGTCAGCGAGAAGTAGCGCGTCAGCCTGAATCGACCCCTTGGCCACGCACCTGGCCTCGCGCCTGCCTTCACATCTGGCCGTGCTGCGCCCGCCAAGCGCGCCGCCGCGGCCGAGTGGCTTGGCACGCCGTCATCAGGGTGTGACGCCGGTGCCGCAGCGTGCGGCGGGCGTTGAACGGAATCCATCTGCGAGGCCTTTTCGAAAGTCGCTTCGAACATGTCGGCCCGGCGTCAGCAAGCTTGAACCGTGGCGGCTGCGCGCTGGCAGGCCGCGTGCAATCTCACGCGACATGCTCCTGGCCGGCCGGGTTGTTGCGCCACGGCCATGTCCGCCCAGCGCGGGTGTTAAAACGCGGGTCGTCGCCACCCGCGTGCCGCCTTTCGGGCTGCGCGCCCCAGCATGCTTTCCAACCAGCCACCGCGCACCGCCCTGGCCGCCTTGCTCGATGCGGTGGACGAGCCCATGTTGTGGTGGGACGAGCGCGGTCTGGTGGGTTTTTGCAACCAGGCCGCGATGCGCTTGCTGGAATGCGAGCCCGGTCAAAGCCTGGTGGAACTGGCCCCGGCGCTTGGCGCAGCGGCCGTGGCCTGGCTCGGCGAGGCCCTGGCCGACCCGCGCGACGACCTGCACTCACCACCCCTGGCCTGGCCCGACGGCCGGCGCATGCTGCTGCACGCCTGGGCAGCCGAGGGCGGCCTCGCCCTGCGCCTGCGGCCTGACCATCGCGCCGCCGCGGCGCCGCTGGCCGCCACCGAGTTGCCAGCCATGAGCGTGGGGGCCACGCAAGAAACCTTGCGCGTGCTGTGGGCCTCGCCCTTCCCCGCCATGCTCACCGATGCGCAGCACCGGCTGGTGGCCGCCAACGCGGCATACCTGGCCTTCACCGGCCGACGCATCGAACTGCTGCTCGGCCGCGACCCGATCGAGCTGGAGCCACTGGAAGATCACGACACCAGCCTGCAAGCCCGCGCCGAACCTGCGCCGGCGCTGGGCGAGGGGCGCTTGCGCGAAATGCGCATCGTCGATGCCCATGGCCGTGAGCGTTGGGCGCGCAGCGTTGAATATGTGGTGGCCAGCCCCGCAGGCCAGTTGCAGCGCCTGGCCGTGCTGCAAGACTCCACCGGCGAACACGTGGCCCGTGCCCAGGCCGAGCGCTCGCTCAACGAGCTGGCGCAGTGGTTCGACCTGAGCCCCACCGGCATGCTGGTGTTCGATGCCGCCGGCCTGATCGTGCGCTCCAACCCGGCCTTCGAAGCCCAGGTGGGCCAGGTGCCGGTGCTGATCAACGACGCCGCGGCCGAGTTGCAGTCGCTGTTGGGCTGGTACCGCGGCCAGCCCTTGGCCAGCTTGCAGCCGGGCATGGCGCCGCTTGAGACGCATGTTTCGATGCCCCTGCCCGACGGCCGGCGCCACCGCCTGAGCGCGCGCGTGCGCGGCTTTGCCACCGAGGCCGGCCAATTGCGCTTCATGGCCGTGGTGGCCGACCGCAGCGCGGAAGAAGAACGCGACCTGGCGCAGCTCGAGATCGGCGCCTTGATGGACACCGCCGGCGTGGGCGTGGCCACCTTCGACACCGCGCGCGGCTGGCTGCGCGGCCCGCCCGGGCGGCACGCCGCGCAGGCCGGGGCCGGCCCCAGCTTGCAGGCCATCAGCCGCGACCTGGTCGAGCCAGGCTCGCTGCAGGAATACGAGCGCTTGCAGCAGGCGCTGCGCCGGGGTGAGCGTGCCGAGGTGCGCTACGCGGTGCGCCATGCCGAACTGGGGCCGCGCTGGTTGCTCACGCGCGTGGAGCCGGCGCCGCCGGGGGCGGGCCGGCGCACGCTGTCAGTGGTCACGCTCGATGTCACCGAGCAAGAGGGCGCGCTGCGCCGCAACGAGCAACTTCTGCGCGAACTGACCACCATTCTGGACAGCACCTCAGCCGGCATCGCCTACCTGCGTGGCCCGCTGCTGTTGCGCTGCAACGCCCGTTTCGAGCGCATGCTGGGCCTGGCCGCGGGCGCGGCGGCCGGCGCCACCCTGAGCGAGCTGTTCCGGCAATTGCCGCCGGCCCAAGGCGTGGCGGCGCAGGTGCAGGCGGCACTGAGCGCGGGGCAGTTCTTCGAATCCGAAATCAACGTGCGCCCGGGCACGCCGCTGCAGCCGGCGCTGTGGTATTCAATTTCGGTGCGCCGCGCCGAGGCCTCGCCCGACGAGAGCGAGGCGGTGGCCGTGCTGACCGACATTTCGCGCCTGAAGTCGCAACAGGCCGAGCTGGAAGCCTTGCTGCGCGACCGCGAACTGATGTTCAGCTTGTCCGATGTGGGCATCGTCTTCGTTCGCGCCGGCCGCATCGAACGCGCCAACCAGGCCATGGCCGCGATCACCGGCTACGCCGGGCCGGAACTGGCAACGCTGGATCTGGCCGATCTGTCCGAAAGCGCTGACGAGCACCTGCGCATTGAGTTCGAAGCCCAGTCCGTGTTGCGCCAGCATGGCCGCTTCCAGGGCGAACGGCGGCTGCGCCGGCGCGACGGCTCGTTGCTGTGGGTGCAGGTGGCGCAGCGCCTGGTGGATGACGTTGCGCCCGAAGCGGGCAGCATCATCTCATTCGTTAACGTGGATGAACGCTACCGTGCCCGCCAGTCGCTGGTGCGCCAGGCCGAGCGCACGCGGGCGATTCTCGATTCCGTGCTGGTGGGCATCGTCACCGTGGGCGAAGGCGGCATCGAATGGATGAACCGCTCGGCGCGGCGCATGTTCGCCGGCGAGCTGGCCGACTTCGTGGGCGAACCCATCAGCACCGTGGCCACGCCCGCGGCCGACCACCCGCTGCGCCGCACGCACTACCTGCACACGCTCGATGAAGGCGAGGCCCAGACCTTTGAATGCCTGTTGCAGGCGCGCGATGGGCGCGAATTCTGGGTCGTGGGCAACGCCGTGGTCACGGCGCGCGAATCGACCGGGCGGCAGATCACCTTTGCCCTGCTCGACATTGAAAGCCGGCGCCAGGCCGAGCTGAGCCAGACGCAGGCGCGGGCCTCGCTGCAACGCATCATCGAAACTGCGCCGCTGGCCATCGCGCTGTTCGATGCCGGCAGCGGCCGCGTGTTGCAGCTCAACCAGATGGCCGCGCTGTACTTCGGCCGCGACATCGAGCAACTGATGGGCCACACGCCACAGGAATGGGCCAGCCCGCAGCAGGCCGCCGCGCTGCACGCTGACCTGGACGCCGCGCGCCGCGCCGCGGGCGTGCAGCACCGCGAGGTGGTGCACAAAACAGCGCACGAAACAGCGCACGAAACAGCGCATGAAACGGCCGACGGCGGCGAGGCCGGCGAAGTGAACCGGCGCCACTGGGACGTGCGGCTGGTGTCGCTGCTGGCCGCCGGTGGCGCGGCCAGCCAGGTGCTGCTGGTGGCCAGCGACGTCACCGGCCAGCGCGCCGCTGAACAGGCGCGTCTGCAAGCGGCCATTGCGCAGCGCGAAATGCTGGTCAAGGAAGTGCACCACCGCATCAAGAACAACCTGCAGGGCGTGGCCGGGCTGTTGCAGCAAAACGCCGCCCGCCACCCCGAGGTGGCCGGCGTGCTGAGTGAAGCGGTTGGCCAGGTGCAGGCCATTGCGCAGGTGTATGGCTTGCAAGTCGGCGTGGGCGGGCCGCTCAAGGTGGCCAGCGTGCTGGAGGCGATTGCGCAATCGGTGCAGCGCACCTTCGGGCGCGAGATCAGCGTGGGCTATGGCGACGCCGGTGCGCCGGGCCATGTGCTGCCCGAGGCCGAATCCATTCCGATTGCTTTGACGATGAACGAGTTGCTCACCAACGCCGTCAAGCACGGCCACGGCACAGTGCGTTGTGAGTTGGGCGTGGCCGGCGCCGAACTGCGCATCCACATCATCAACCCGGGCCTGCTGCCCGAGGGCTTTGACCTGGCGCAGTTTCCGTTTGGCGTGTCTGGCCTGGGTCTGGTGCGGGCGCTGTTGCCGCGGCGCAGCGCCACGCTCATGCTGCGCCAGGAAGACGCCGAGGTCTGGGCCCGCGTCGTGCTGCGCCCGCCCAGCGTGAGCCCGGGCTGAACGGCTTTGGTGGGCCCCGGGTTGAGCCGGGTTAGTGGGGCGACGCTTTTGGTTGAGAATGCCCGGCCCCATTCACCGAACAGGCCCGGTACACCAGTGAGCAGCAAGGGAAAGATCCTCGTCGTCGATGATGACCGCCTGGTGCTGGCCACCGTGGTGCACGGCCTGGCGCAAGCCGGTTTCGAGGTCATCGATGCCGACAACGGCGACGACGCGATCCTGCTGGCGCGCGAGCACCGCCCCGAGCTGGCGCTGCTGGACATCCGCATGGACGGCAAGAGCGGCTTCGACGTGGCCGCCTACCTGCGCGACCACTGCCACATCCCGTTCATGTTCCTGTCGGCCTTTGCCGACGACGACACCGTGGCCCAAGTCAAGGCCTTGGGCGCGGTGGCGTACATGGTCAAGCCGCTCGACGTGCGCCAGATCGTGCCCACGGTTGAGGCCGCTTTCATGCAGTTGCGCGCGCAGCCCGCGCCGGCAAACGCCGCGCCGGCCGCCACGCCCGACGTGCTGGGCCTGGCCGTGGGGGTCTTGATGCATCGCTTTTCACTCACCCGCGAGCACGCGCTGATGCGCTTGCAAGACATGGCGCACGGCGCGGCGCGTTCGCTGCCCGAGCAGGCCGAGCATGTCGTGCTGGCCCTGGAAGAACTGGCGCGCGGTCAGCCGCCGAGCGTGAACTGAAAGCGCGCCCCGGCGCCGGGCTGCGAATCAGCCCAGATCTGCCCACCATGGCGGCGCACGATGCGCCGCACCGACGCCAGGCCCACGCCCGTGCCCGGGAAGTCATGCGCGCCATGCAGGCGCTGGAAGACACCAAACAAACGGTCGGCCGAGCGCATGTCGAAGCCGGCGCCGTTGTCGCGCACTTCATAGACCCATGTGTCATCGCGCTGCACGCGGTGGAAGGTGATCACGGCGGCGTCGCACTTGCTGCTGTACTTCCAGGCGTTGCCAAGCAGGTTTTCCAGCACCATGCGCAGCAGCGTGGGGTCGCCCTGGGCGCTCAGGCCGGGCTCGATGTGCACCTGCACCTGGCGCTGCGGGGCCTGGCGGCGCAGGTCTTCCACCACGTAGAGCGCCACTTGTGAAAGGTTAACCGGCTGGCGCGCCAGCGGCTGGGTGGACAGCCGCGCCAGGCCGAGCAGGGCATCGATCATGCTGTTCATGCGCGCACCGGCGGCGAGCACGCGGTCGAGGTGGTCGTTGCCGATGCGGTCGAGCACGCGGCCGTAGTCTTCTTTCAAGATGCGGGTGAAGCCCTCGATCACGCGAATCGGCGCACGCAGGTCGTGCGACACGGTGTAGCTGAACGACGCCTGTTCCTCAGCCAGCGCCTGGCTGCCTGGCGGCGGGGGCAGCAGGCTGAGCAGCAGCCCGGCTTGCGGCGCGCCGGGCTCGCCCAGCGCGGCCAACTGCACCACCCAGCCTTCGTGCTGCAACGCCTGGCCTGGGCGCAGGCGGCGCACGCCGTCACGCAAGGCCGCCGGCACGCACTCCAACAAGGTGGCCCAGGCCATGCCGGCCGCCTGCTCGGGCAGGCCCAGCAACTGGCGCGCTTGCGGGTTGGCGGTTTGCACTTCCAGGCCGCTGGCACCTGGCCGGGCCACGCACAGTGCCGCCGGGCTCAAGGTGAGCAAGGGTGCGGCCAGGTCGTCGGCGGCGGCGCGCAGCGCTGGTGCCGGATTGGCTGCCACCACGGCGCGCAAGCTGCCCAGAAAGCCGCTGAAGCGGCCGTTCATGTCGTGGCAGGGCAGGGCACTGAACTGCCACACGGTGGCGTCGCCACGGCCGGCCAGTGTCACCTCCAGCGCCTGGATGCCTGAACGTGTTTGCAGGCTTGCGGCCAGGCTGCCGGGGCCTTTCAGCACGACGATGTCGGCCAGCGGCCGGCCGTTGAAGGGGGCCTGCGCAGGGGTCGGGCTGGCCTGGGCCGAGGCGCTGCCCGCAGGCTGCCAATCGGTCAGGCGCAGATGTTCGTCGCAACGCCACAACACAGCATCGAAAAGTTGCGCCAGTTGGGCGGCGTGCATGCGCGCAGCGTGCAGGCTGGCTTGCTGGCGCAGCCGCTCGCTCAGGCGCCCGCCGTGGTAGGCCGCCAGGGCTGCGGCGGCGCAGGCCAGCAGCAGCCCCCAGCTCAGGCCCAGCCCGGCGCCTTGAGGGGTTGCCTGAGCGCCGGTCTGCCACAGTGCGGCCACGGCCAGCGCTGCTGCCACGCCCGGCGCGGCCCAGGCGAACGCGGCGCCGGCCCAGGCCGGCGGCCAGCCGCTGGTGGGCTTGCCGGTTGCACCTGCATCCAGCGGTTTGGTCATCGGGCGATTGTAGGCAGGCGTTGGCAGGCGCCATTGGCAGGCAGGCGCCATTGGCAGGCGCCATCGGTAGGCGCCATTGGCGGGTGCGGTGGCTGCCCCGGCCTGGCTCAAGTTCGCCGCCCGGGCACCGAAACCCATGGTCAGGCGGGCACCCCTGGCCACGCTGCATTTGGAACTTCGATGATGATCGCCTGCTTGCCAACCACGCTGTCGCCCGCTGCCGGCCCCACCGCCGCGCGCAAGACCACGCCAGATGCGGGCGGTTGGCTTGACGCCGTGTCGCGGCCCACCCATTCTTGCGCCGGCGGTGAACCGGGAGCGCCCAGCATGCAGTCAACTACTCAGGGCGCGGCGCCGCTCGGCGCTGTCGCCACCGTGCTCGACGCCGCGGCCCTGCAGCGCCTGCGCGAGCTCGATCCGTCCGGCAACGGGGCCATCTTTACGCGTGTGTTGCAGGCCTATTCGACTTCACTGCAGCGCCTGCTGGAGCAACTGGCCCTGGCCCAGGAGCGTGGCGACCCGGCCGCCGTGCGGCATGTGGTGCACACCCTGAAATCGTCTTCGGCCAGCGTCGGCGCATTGGCCTTGTCAACCCTTTGCGGCGACATTGAAATGCTGGTTCGCGAGCGGCCCGGTGATGGCCTGGCGCCGCTGCTGGATGCCCTGTTGGCCGAAGCCGCGGGCGTGAGCCGGGCGGTGACGGCTATCCTCGCCGCATGACCCGACCCCGCACATGAACTCCGCCACCGCTGGGGTTGACGACATCAAGGCACCGCTGCCCAAGGTGCTGCTGGTGGATGACGATGAAGTCAACCTGATCATGACGTCGCAGGCGCTGATCGACCGCGGTTTTGCGGTCACGCAGGCCAGTGGCGGCGAGGCGGCCCTGGCGCTGCTGTCGGGCTGGCAGCCCGACATCGTGGTGCTCGACGCCATGATGCCCGAGCTTGACGGCTTCGAAACCTGCCGCCGGCTGCGTGCGCTGGCGGCCTTCGAGAACATGCCGGTGTTGATGCTCACCGGGCTCGATGACGACGCTTCCATCACCCGCGCCTACCAGGCCGGGGCGACCGACTTCTTCGTCAAGTCCAACCAGTGGAGCCTGCTGGCCGGGCGCCTGCTGTACCTGTTGCGGGCGTCGCGCACGCGCAT
>JAYUPO010000202.1:0-1720 GCA_043760085.1 Burkholderiales bacterium | reverse complement strand
CGCGGCTGTGGGCGGCACCCTGCGGGTCTTGCCGGCCGGCTTCGCCCGCGCGCACGCCCATCAGCGTGAGGCCTCTGATGAGCGCCTTGTTCATCGCCCACGTGGGAATCTGGCCGGACGCGAAACCTAACACCAGGATGCGTGCGCCCCAGGCCGCGCAGCGCAGGCTGTGGTTGAACAGTTCGCCGCCCACCGGGTCGGCCACCACATCGACCCCGTGGCCACCGGTGAGCGCCTTCACCGCGGCGGGCAGTGAGGCATCGGCCTTCAGCACGGGCACGCCTTGCGCGGCCCAATGCTGCAAGCGCGCGGGTCCACTGGCCGTGGCCAGCAGCCGCGCGCCCAGGTGCTGGCCCAGTTGCAGACAGGCCCAGCCCACGCCGCCGCGCGCACCGTTCACCAGCAGCCACTCGCCGCGCTGCAATTGCGCGCGCCGCATCAGGGCAACCCAGGCGGTGAGGCCGGTGACGTAAAACGCGGCGGCCTCGGCCATGCTCAAGCCTGTGGGCACGGCATGCGCATCACTCGCGGGCAGCACCACTTCCTGCGCCACGCTGCCCTGGCACGCGAAGTACACCGCCTGGCCCAGGCGCGCGTGCGGCACTTGCGCGCCGCAAGCCACCACCACACCGGCGCCTTCCAGGCCACAGATGAATGGCAGCGCGGGCTTGTGCTGGTAGGTGCCGCGGGTCATGAGCAGATCGGGGAAGTTCAACGCGGCGGCATGCACCTGCACGCGCAGGTCATGCGGGCCCAGCTCGGGCGTGCGCACGTCGCACAGCGCCACACCGGAAAGGTCGTTCGACAAGGCCTGCACACACAGTGCTTGAACGCTGCGCATCACATCAACCACCTGCTTGCCCAGGCCACGAGCTGGTTTGATGCTGCGTGGGTGGCACGGCGGCCGCGGGGTTGACGATCACTCATGGTGCGCAGTGTGCGGCAAGGCAGCGGCCGCACCGTGGCGCGGCCTTCATCTGCTAGCCTCGCCGCCATGAACACCCCAATGAACCTGCAAGGCACCGGCGCAGTCATCACCGGCGGCAATGGCGGCATCGGCTTGGGGCTGGCGCGCGGCCTGCTCGCGGCCGGCGCCAACGTGGCCATCTGGGGCTCGCGCGCCGAGAAGACCGAAGCCGCGCGTGCGCAACTCGCCGCCGAGTGTGGCGATGCCGGCCGCGTGCATGCCTTCGTGGCCGACGTGGGCGACGAAGCCCAGGTGGACGACGCCTTTGCCCGCAGCGTGGCCGCGCTCGGCCGCGTGGATGCCTGCTTCGCCAACGCCGGCATCGGCGCCGCGCCCACCGCTTTCACCGAACTCAGCCTGGAAGCGTTTCGCCGTGTGCAACGCATCAACGTGGAGGGCGTGTTCCTCACCCTGCGCGCCGCCGCGCGCCACATGGTGGCGCATGGCCGTGGCGGCTCATTGGTGGCCACGGCCAGTACCGCCGCTGTTGAAGGTGCGGCGCGCAATTCGCCCTATGGCGCAAGCAAAGGTGCGGTGACCTCGATGGTGCGTGCGCTGGCGGTGGAACTGGCGCGCCACCAAATCCGCGTCAACAGCATCCTGCCCGGCTGGACGGTGTCTGACATGACCGAGCGCGCCTTCAACGACCCGCGCTTCGCCGCCAGCGTGATGCCGCGCATTCCCGCGCGGCGCTGGGGCACGGCGGATGATTTCGCCGGCATCGCCGTCTTCCTGGCCAGCGCGGCCAGCAGC
>JAYUPO010000201.1:0-4132 GCA_043760085.1 Burkholderiales bacterium | reverse complement strand
AGCAACTGGGTGAACACCGGGCCGGGGTGGAAGACGAAGGTTTCCTTGCTGCGTTCGAACACGCTCACACCAATCAGGTCAGACGGCATCAAGTCGGCCGTGAACTGCACGCGCGAAAACTTCAGCCCCAGCGACATCGCCAGGGCATGGGCCAGGGTGGTTTTGCCGACGCCGGGAACGTCTTCGATCAACAAGTGGCCGCCAGCCAGCAGGCAGGCCACGCCGTCCTCGATCTGCGTGCGTTTGCCGACGATGATCGTGCTAACCTGATCAACCAGTTTTGCAACAAGGCGCGCGAGTGAAACATCCATCCGCGTGACCATAACCGAAAAGGTTTGTGTGATGGGGTCTGCCACCGCGTACTACTGCCCTGCCGAGTGCCGATTGCACGACATGGGCGCAGGCCACCCCGAACAGCCGCAGCGGCTGGATGCGATTGCCGACCACCTCAAGGCCACCGGCCTGGACGTGGCCCTGCACATGCTGGATGCGCCGGATGTCACACCCGAGCAGCTCGGCCGCGCCCACGACAGCGGCCACGTGACCGAGCTGTTCGACCTGCTGGGCCGGGTGCAAGCCGAAGGCGGCATGCGTGCCATCGACCCCGACACCACGGCCGGCGCCGGCACCTTCAAGGCGGTGTTAAAGGCCGCCGGTGCGGCGGTGGCGGCCACCGACGAAGTGCTGGCGGGCCGTGCCCGCAATGCCTTTTGCGCCGTGCGCCCGCCCGGCCACCATGCCACGCGCGGCCAGGCGATGGGCTTTTGCTTCTTCAACAGCGTGGCGGTGGCTGCGCGCCATGCGCTTGATGTGCATGGCCTGGAGCGCGTGGCGATCGTCGACTTCGACGTGCACCACGGCAACGGCACCGAAGACATCATCGCCAACGATGAACGGGTGCTCATGGTCAGCATCTTCCAGCACCCGCTTTACCCCGGCAGCGGTGGCGTGCCGCTGGGCACCAACATGGTCAACGTGCCGCTGGCGCCGTATTCGCGCGGCGCGCAGTTGCGCGAAGCGGTGGAGCAGCAATGGCTGCCCGCGCTGGAAGCATTCAAGCCGCAGATGTTGTTCATCTCCGCGGGCTTTGATGCTCACCGTGAAGATGATTTGGGCCAGCTCGGTTTCGTCGAAGCCGACTACACCTGGGTCACGCAGCAGATGATGGCCGTGGCGCAGCGCCATGCGCAGGGGCGCATCGTGTCCTGTCTGGAAGGCGGTTACAACCTGAGCGCCCTGGCGCGCAGCGTGGCCGCGCATGTGCGCGTGCTGGCCGGCGTCTGAAGCCGATGCTGGATTGGCGTGAGTGGTTGGCCGCGCTGAACCGCGGCAGCACCCTGCTTGAGTTGGCCGTGCTGGCGGGCTGCCTGCTGGCGGCTTATGCCGTGGTGTGGCTGTGGCGCGGCAAGCGACGCCCGGCGGGCAGCGTGTGGTTCGGCCAGCGCGTTTTCGACGGCGTGCTGTTCCCCGTGCTGGCCTTGCTTGCGGCATGGGGCGCGCGCTACGCGTTGCCCAGCGGCGTGCCGCCGGCGGTGTTGAAGCTGGCCGTGCCGGTGCTGGGCAGCCTGGCCCTCATTCGCGTCAGTGCGCGCGTGCTGCGCCAGGCGTTCCCGGCCTCGGCCGCGGTGCGTTCGCTGGAGCGCAGCTTTTCGTGGCTGGTGTGGGGCGCCCTGGTGCTGTGGCTCACCGGGTTGCTGCCGCGCCTGCTGGCCGAGATGGACGATGTGCATTGGCGCCTGGGCGGCGCCGATCTGAGCCTGCGCACCATGGTGGAAGGCGTGCTCAGCGCGCTGGCCGTGATGTTGCTGATGTTGTGGCTGGCCGCGGCCATTGAGTCAGCCCTGCTCAAGGGCGCCACGGCCAACCTGTCGGTGCGCAAGATCGCCGCCAACGCCGCGCGCGCCAGCTTGCTGCTGGTGGGGTTGATGATGGCGCTCTCAGCCGCCGGCATCCCGCTGAGCGCGCTGTCGGTGGTGGCCGGTGCGGTGGGCGTGGGCATCGGCTTTGGCTTGCAGAAGCTGGCGTCCAACTACGTCAGCGGTTTTGTCATCCTGGCCGAGCGCAGCATCCGCATCGGCGACACGATCAAGGTCGACGGCTTCGAAGGCAAGGTCACCGACATCAAGACCCGCTACACCGTGATCCGCGCCGTGAGTGGCCGCGAGGCCATCATCCCGAACGAAATGCTGATCACCCAGCGGGTTGAAAACTCGTCGCTGGCAGACAGCAAGGTGGCGTTCACGACCAAGGTGCAGGTGGCCTACGGCACCGAGTTGGCCGCGCTGATGCCGGCACTGGCAAGCGCGGTGGCCGGCGTGCCGCGCGTGCTGGCCGAGCCGGCGCCGGCGGTGCAGCTCACCGCGTTTGCCGCCGACGGCCTGGAGCTGACCGTGCCGTTCTGGATCAGCGACCCCGAGAACGGCTTGAACAACGTCATGTCAGACGTTAACCTGGCTTTGCTCGCGGCATTGCAGGCTGCCGGCGTGGAGATTCCGTTCCCGCAGCGGGTGGTTCACCAATTGGCGCGCCCGGCGGCGGATTCGGTGGCTGAACCACAGGGCGCAGTGGCCGCAATGCCCAACGCAGCCAGCGGCTAGGCGTCATTCAACACCAATGCAACGCTCACTTGCGGCGACCAGAGCACTGGCCATTGCCAGAGTACGGCAGAGATTGCTCCAACAGTCATTCCCACGCCTACAGATGGCGCTGATCGTGGCGCTGACCGGTGGTTTTGGACTTCTGGCTTCATTTTCGATGCTTCAGTTTGGCGTCGACAGCATGGCTGTGCGCTATCCACTTTCCCTTACGCTGGCCTACTTCTTCTTTCTCTTTCTCGTTTGGCTTTGGCTCCGGACCAACGCAGAGGACTACTTGGACGTGTCGAATGTCACCGATGTTCCGCCGGGAAGTGGTGGCCCTTCAAGTGGCGTTCCAGGGGTCAAGACCGGAGGAGGCGGCGACTACGGTGGTGGTGGAGCAAGCGGCTCGTTCGATGCACCAACTCAGGCTGTCGATGAAACCGTTGCCGCCCCACTGCGCTCGGCAGGTGAGGCTGCGGGCTCAGTTGTGGAAGCCGATGAACTGGCGATACCGCTCTTTGCTATCGCGCTCGCAGTTGGTCTTGCCTTTGCCTCGTTGTATGTTGTCTACATTGCGCCGGTGCTCTTTGCTGAGGTCTTGGTCGACGGGGCGCTCTCCTATGCGCTGTTCCGTCATCTGCAAGGCCAGAACCCTCAACACTGGCTGGTCAGTACCGTCCGCAGAACCGCGATGCCGTTCGTGGCCACCGCGGTCTTTCTTGCAGCGACAGGTGCCGCGATGTCGGCGTACGCGCCTGGCGCCACTTCGGTCGGTCAAATTGCCGGGCACGCGCGTGGGACCAAGGGCGCGCGATGACGCCTGCCCACGCCCAACCACGCATTCGAGCTGACCCCCAGCAGCGTGGCGCCCTGGCCATCAAGCGCTGGGCCGTTGGCCCATTCTGCGCCCGCTGTTCAGGGCACCACATCGCTGTGTTCGCTCAATTCGAACGTTAAGCAACCACAACCGGTATCTTGCCGATCTTCGCCTGCCACTCGGCCGGGCCGGTGTTGTGCACGCTGATGCCTTTCGAATCGACGGCCACCGTCACCGGCATGTCGGCCACGTCGAACTCGTAGATGGCTTCCATGCCCAGGTCGGCAAAGCCCACCACCCGGGCGCTCTTGATCGCCTTGCTCACCAGGTAGGCCGCGCCGCCCACGGCCATCAAATACGCTGAGCCATGCTTGCGGATGGCCTCGATGGCCACCGGCCCGCGCTCGGCCTTGCCGATCATGGCGATCAGGCCGGTTTGCGCCAGCATCATCTCGGTGAACTTGTCCATGCGCGTGGCGGTGGTGGGGCCGGCCGGGCCGACGGCCTCGTCGCGCACCGGGTCCACCGGGCCCACGTAGTAGATCACGCGGTTGGCGAACGAAACTGGCAGCGTCTCGCCCTTGGCCAGCATGTCCTTGATGCGCTGGTGCGCGGCGTCGCGGCCGGTGAGCATCTTGCCGTTGAGCAGCAGCGTGTCGCCGGGTTTCCAGCTCGCCACTTCAGCTTGGGTGAGTGTGTTCAGGTCGACACGCCGGCTCTTGTTCAGGTCGGGCGC
>JAYUPO010000200.1:0-1723 GCA_043760085.1 Burkholderiales bacterium | reverse complement strand
ATGTCGATGAAAGTGGCCCAGTCGCCGCGCTGCCACATGGCCACCACGGTTCGGTCCATGGTTTCGAGGAACGGGTTCCACACCTTGTGCATGAACTGTGGCCCTTGGCCGTTGTTGGCAAAGTGGTGGCTGAGCGAGCCACTGGCAAACACCGCCACCGTGCCGTTGTATTGCTCTTCAATCGCGCGGCGCACGGCCAGGCCGAAGCGCTCGCTCTCGGCCAGGTCGTGCCACATGCACCAGCCGCTGACGCAGATCACTTTGAAATGCTGGTCGGCGTTCATGTAGCGCATGGGCACCAGGGTGCCGTACTCGAGTTCGAGCGTGGTGCTGCTGTGCGCCTGGGTGCGCACGCCCATGTCGTTGGCCATGCGGCCGATGGCGTGGCCCAGTTGCGCGTTGCCCGGGTAGGCGTAAGGCATGTTGTGGATGAAGTGCGGCAGCTCGTTGCTGGTGTACACGCCGCTGAAGCTGGGTGCGCAGTTGATGTGGTAATCGGCATTCACCAGCCAGTGCACGTCAAACACCACGATGGTGTCCACGCCCAGCGCGCGGCAACGGCGGCCGATTTCAACGTGGCCGTCGATCGCCGCCTGGCGGCAGCCCTGGTGCGGGCCTTCAAGCTCGCTCAAGTACATCGACGGCACGTGCGTGATCTTGGCGGCGAGTGCAAGCTGGCCCATGATCAAACTCCCCAATGTGGAATGTGATGGCTGCCCATGGACACACACACATTTTTGGGTTCCAGAAACACCTCGTAGCTCCAGGTGCCGCCTTCGCGGCCGGTGCCGCTGGCCTTGGTGCCGCCAAAGGGCTGGCGCAGGTCACGCACGTTCTGGCTGTTGACGAAGCACATGCCGGCTTCGATGGCCGCGGCCACGCGGTGTGCACGGCCGAGGTTTTCGCTCCAGACATAACTGCTCAGGCCATAGGCAATGTCGTTCGCCTGGGTGATTGCGTCAGCTTCGTCCTTGAACGGAATCAGGCAGGCCACCGGGCCGAAAATTTCTTCCTGCGCGATGCGCATGCGGTTGTCGACATCCGCGAACACCGTGGGCTGCACGAAGTTGCCGCGTTGCAGGTGGGCCGGCAACTCGGGCTGGGCCAGGCCGCCGCAGAGCAAGGTGGCACCTTCGCGCGGGCCGGCTTCGATGTAGCTGCGCACCTTGTTCAAGTGCGCCGGGCTGATCATTGGGCCCACCAAGGTGTGCTCGTCCAGCGGATCACCCACCTTGATGCGCGCGGCGCGCGCGGCGAAGCGCGCCGCAAAGTCAGCGTAGATGCTTTGCTGCACCAGGATGCGGCTGCCCGCGGTGCAGCGCTCGCCGTTGTTGCTGAAGATCATGAACAGCGCGGCATCGAGCGCGCGCGCCGGGTCGGCGTCGTCAAACACCACGAACGGGCTCTTGCCGCCGAGTTCCATGCTGAACTTCTTCAGCCCCGCCGCCTGCACGATGCGCCGGCCGGTGACGGTGGAGCCAGTGAACGAAATGGCGCGCACATCGGGGTGGGCGCACAGCGGCTCACCGGCGGCGCGGCCGGTGCCGTGAACGATGTTGAACACGCCCGCCGGTATGCCGGCTTGCAGCGCCAGTTCACCCAGGGCCGCGGCGCTCATGGGCGAGAGTTCGCTCATCTTCAGCACCACCGTGTTGCCGAAGGCCAGCGCGGGCGCGAGCTTCCAGGTGGCCGTCATGAAGGGCACGTTCCACGGGCTGATGAG
>JAYUPO010000199.1:0-4141 GCA_043760085.1 Burkholderiales bacterium | reverse complement strand
TCGGGGATTTCCATGCGCTCGGCCAGTACGCTGGCGTCGGGCTCGAAGCCGAACTCTTGCAGATGCTGGCGGCTGATGCGATTCATCTTGTTGATGGTCTCGATCATGTGCACCGGAATGCGGATGGTGCGCGCCTGGTCGGCAATGCTGCGCGTGATGGCCTGGCGGATCCACCAGGTGGCATAGGTGCTGAACTTGTAGCCACGCCGGTATTCGAACTTGTCCACCGCCTTCATCAGGCCGATGTTGCCTTCCTGAATCAGGTCAAGAAATTGCAGGCCGCGGTTGGTGTACTTCTTGGCAATTGAAATCACCAGACGCAGGTTGGCCTCGATCATTTCCTTCTTGGCTTCGCGCGACGCGCGCTCGCCCTCGTTCATCTTGCGGTTGATTTCCTTCAGGTCTTCCAGCGGCACCACGGCCTTGGATTGCAGGTCGATCAACTTCTGTTGCAGCTCCTGGATGGGCGGCAGGTTGCGCGCCACCACCGCGCCGTAGGGCTTGGTGCTGGCCGCTTCCTTCTCGGCCCACTTCAGGTTGAGAACATTGGGCGGGAAGGTCTGGATGAAGTGCGCCTGCGGCATGCCGCACTTGTCGACAACGATCTTGCGGATCTCGCGTTCGTAGCGGCGCACGTCATCGACTTGGCTGCGCAGGATGTTGCACAGCTTCTCGATCGTCTTGACGGTGAAGCGCACCGTCATCAAGGTCTGGCTGACCTGGTGCTGGGCCTTGTTGTAGGGCGCGGACCGATAACCGTCGCGTTCATAGGCCTTGTGCATGTGTTCGAAGTGCGTGCGCAGTTCGCCAAAGCGCACCAAGGCCGCGACCTTCAGTTCTTCAAGCTTCTTGGTCAGCGCCTTGCTGCCACCGGCGCCGTCATCATCATCGTCTTCGTCGAATTCGTCGAAGTCTTCTTCGGCCACGTAGTCGTCGGCTTCGTCGTCGGAGACAAAACCGTCGACGACTTCAGAGATCTTCATCTCACCCGCGCCGATGCGCACCGACATGGCCAGCAGCTCGGCAATCGTGGTGGGCGACGCGCTGATGGCCAGCATCATCGATTGCAAGCCGCCTTCAATGCGCTTGGCGATCTCGATTTCGCCCTCGCGCGTGAGCAACTCCACCGTGCCCATTTCGCGCATGTACATGCGCACCGGGTCGGTGGTGCGGCCGAATTCGGAGTCCACCGTCGACAGCGCGGCTTCAGCGGCCTCCTCGGCTTCTTCTTCGGTGGCCGTGGTGGCGCCGCCGCCGGCAATCAGCAGCGTGGCGGCGTCAGGCGCCTGCTCATACACGGCGATGCCCATGTCGTTGAGCATGGAGACGATGGCTTCCAGGATCTCCGGGTCGACCAGCTTTTCAGGCAGGTGGTCGTTGATTTCCTGGTGCGTGAGGAAGCCGCGCGTCTTGCCCATCTTGATGAGCGTCTTTAGCTCATGGCGGCGCTTGGCGACTTCTTCTTCAGTGAGGGTGGCTTCTTCAAGGCCGAACTCGCGCATCAGCGCACGCTCTTTGGCGCGCGAGACCTTCATGCGCAGCGGCTTGGCCTTGGTTTCGGTCTCGGTTCCGGATTTGGTGTCGACATCGGGCTCGGCGTCGGCTTCGAGGTCGGCAAAGTCATCGTCGCCGGTCATCTCCAGCTTGGGCGCGGCGGGCTCAGGCACCTTCGCGCCCTTCTTGCCTTTGGCTGCTGGGCTCGGCGCGCTGGCTTTGGCGGCGGGCTTTGCCGGCGTGGCCACGGTGGCGGCCTTGGCCACTGGTTTGGGCGCGGCGGCCTTGCCCACCGCGGGCGCAACAGCCGGCTTGGCGCTGGGCTTGGCCGCCGGCTTGGCGGCGGGCTTGGCCGCGGTAGGTGCTGCCGGCGCACCGGCCTTCTTGTCTGTGCCGGGTGGCGCTGCCGGCTTGCCTTTGGCCGCGGGCGCAGGGGGGGTGGCCTTGGGCGGCGGTGCAGCTTTTTTGGCAGTCATGGAGTTCCTCTTGTCACGGGTTGGCAACCCACCCCTGCCGCGCCGGGCATGCCGCGGGTCGCAGCGCGGTCGCCGGGCCGCCAGCGGGTGCGCAGGCGAGGCGATCGAACTGCCCGGGGCAACGGGCATGGGGGTGCGGCTTTGGGCTTTCAGGCCCTGTGCTGGACACGGGCGCCGCATTCCTGGAGGTGGGTGTTGGCCGGTTTGGGGGAACCCTTGTCGAGGGTGGCCGGGAACCTGAGGACATGCGGCAAAGCCTGCGCTTGCGGTAAACCTTGGATTATACCGTGCTGGCCTCGGGAAACCTGTGCCTGGCCTGGGGCGCGGCTTGACCTGCGGGCCTCATGCGGGCCTCATGCGGGCCTCAGGCGGGCCTCAGGCGGGCCGCGCGCGCAGCTTCAAGATGCGGCCGGCTTCAGGGCACTCAGCCGCGCCAGCACGGCGCTGTACTCGGCCCGCGCGGCAGGGTCGCTGCCGGCCTGCGCGGCCAGTTCGTGCGAGCGCGCCACCAACTGCTCGCGCCACAACAGGTTGACCATGCTGCGCAGATCTTCGAACGCACCTTCGTCCTGCGCTGCCATGCGGCCCATCACACGCTGTGCGGTCGCCTGCAAGGCATGCCCATGCAGGGTCGCTTCGAGCATGCCCCAAGGCTGTGGGCCGTGCTCGTGAAGCTGGCGCTCCAGCCAGGCACACAGCTCGCCGGCGCTGCCGGGCAACTGGTGCAGCAGGTCATGGTCTTGCGGGCTGAGGCGATCCCACCATTCGTTGTGTTGCAGCAGCAAACACAGCGCATGCTCGGCCGGGCCGGCCGGGCGGCTGCGCAGCTTGGGCGCTGGCGCCGCAGCGCGCGAGGCCGGGTTGCGCCCGCGTGGCGCCACGGCGCGCTGGCCCATGCCCCAAGCTTCAGCCAGGTCAGCCGCGTCCATCTGGCCCAGGCTGGCCAGTTCGCCCAGCACCTGGCGCTTGAGCACGCCGGCATCCGGCAGCGCCTGCCACAGCGGCCGCGCCGTGGCCAGCAGGCGCGCGCGGCCCTCAGGCGTGGCGGTGTCGCAGCCCTCGCCGGCCACGTTGATGAGCTGGCGCGACAAGGCCAGGGCCTGCTTGATCTGCAACTCGAACGCCGGCGCGCCGTGCTCACGCACGAAGGAGTCGGGGTCGTGCTCAGGTGGCAGGAACAGGAAGCGGAACTGGCGGGTGTCGCTGGCATGGGGCAAGGCCGCTTCGAGGGCGCGCGCGGCGGCACGGCGGCCGGCGGCATCACCATCGAAACTGAAAACGACGGAATCGGTGAAGCGCAGCAACTTTTGAATGTGCTCGGCCGTGCACGCCGTGCCCAGCGTGGCCACGGCATTGTTGATGCCCAGTTGCGCCAGCGCCACCACATCCATATAGCCCTCGACCACCAGCGCATGGCCACGCGCGCGCAGGCCTTGGCGTGCCTCAAACAAACCGTACAGCTCGCGGCCCTTCACGAACAACGGGGTTTCGGGCGAGTTCAGGTATTTCGGCTCGCCCTGGTCGAGCACGCGGCCGCCAAAGCCGATGACCTCGCCCTTGACCGAGCGGATGGGAAATATGATGCGGCCGCGAAAACGGTCGTAGCGCTTTTGCTCGTCGCCTTCACCACCGCTGACGATGACCAGGCCAGACTCCACCAGCAGCGGGTCGTCATAGCGGGCAAAGGTGGTGGCCAGCGGGCGCCAGCTGTCGGGCACGTAGCCAATGCCGAACTGGCGCGTCACCTCGGCACTCAAGCCGCGGCGCTTGAGGTAGGCCACGGCGTCAGCGCTGGCCTTGAGCTGGTCGCGATAAAAGCCGGCCGCATGCTCCAGCACCTCGCCCAGCGACGCCTGGCGAGCGCGCGCCTGCTGTGCCCGTTCGCGGGCCGCGGGGTCCTCGTCTTCCTGCGGCACGTTCATGCCCACCGTGCCGGCCAGTTCCTTCACCGCCTCGATGAAGCCCAGGCCGCCTTGCTCCATGAGAAAGCCGATGGCGTTGCCATGGGCGCCACAGCCGAAGCAGTGATAGAACTGCTTGGCCGCACTGACGCTGAAGCTCGGGCCTTTTTCAGCATGGAACGGGCACAGCCCCATGTGGTTGGCGCCGGTCTTGCGCAGTTGCACCTGGCGGCCGACGATTTCGACGATGTCGACGCGGGCAAGCAGTTC
>JAYUPO010000198.1:0-11209 GCA_043760085.1 Burkholderiales bacterium | reverse complement strand
ACCATGGCCCACGAATACCTGCAAACCTTCCAGGCCACCGGCGTGCGGCTGCGCGACTTCCAGCGCGCCGGGCTGGAGTCGTGGGTGCAGGAATACCGCGGCGACCTGGGCATCGCGCTGACCGATGTGGTCGGCATGGACGCCTTCCTGGCTGACTTCGATCTGTACTTCGCCAAGCTCTTCGACGGCCTGCGCCACGATTCGGGCGACCCCATCGTCTGGGGTGAAAAAGCCCTGGCGCATTACGCCAGGCTGCGCATCGACGCCCACACCAAGCGGCTGGTGTTTTCCGATGGCCTGAGCATCGAGCGTGCCTTGCAGTTGTACCGCCACTTTGGCGACCGCACGCAACTGGGCTTTGGCATCGGCACGCAGCTGACGAACGACATGGGCCTGGCGCCGCTGAACATCGTGATGAAGCTCACCCAGTGCAACGGCCAGCCGGTGGCCAAGTTGTCAGACAGCCCGGGCAAGACCCTGTGCGATGACGAGACTTTCCTGGCGTACTTGCGCCAGGTGTTCAACGTCAAACATTCGGCCTGAGCGGTTTGAGCGGCGCGCTGCCGCGCAAGCAAGCTCAGGCGCAGCGCTTGAGCAGCAGGTCGGTCTGCCAGAAATGCTCGGCGCCCAGGCGGGCATCTTTTTCAAGCAAAGCCTGCCAGGTGGTGGGTTCCAGGTGTGCGGCATGCAACAGGTGCGGCACAAAGCCGGCGTCACCCAAGAGCGCGGCCAGTTGCTGCGGCGTGCGGCCGCAGGCGCGCACAAAGCGCGGCGAAAACTCCATCAGCAGCAGCTCGGTTCGCTGCAAGGTTTCAGGCGCGCCCAGCATGGCGTCGGCCTCAAAGCCCTCGATGTCCATCTTCAGCAAGGCAATCGGCCCAGGGTATGGGCGCAACAAATCATCGAGCCGCTCAATGGCGATGCTCACGCTGGCATAGGCCGCTTCGCCCTGGCGCAGCGAGTGCGCGCCCGGGTTGCCGGGGTCGATGAGCGAGAGCGTGGCGTTGCCGGCCGCTGCGCCCACGCCCTTGGGCAACACCGCCACGTTGTGGCAGGCGTTGCTGGCCAGGTTCTGGTGCAGCAGGGCCAGGTTGCCGGGCTCGGGCTCTATGGCCACGACACGGCCTGTTGGCCCGGCGCAGCGCGACAACAGCATGGTGTACCAGCCGAAATTCGCGCCCACATCGACATACAAACCACCGCTTTGAGCGCAAAAGCTGCGCAGCAGCCAGTTCGAGTTGACGTGTTCATAGGCGCGGTACTTGGCCAGTTGGCGCGCGAACAGCGAACGCGCGTCAACGCACACCGTGAGGTCGATGTTGCGCAAGGTGAAGCTGGCCAACGCCGGCCCGCCCAAGGCATTGCGCAGGCTCAGTGCGAGATAGGCTGCGAGCGAGCGCAACGAGCGCCGCTTGGGCGCGAACAGGGCAATCGGCATGGCAGCGTTCTCAGCGCTTGCGCGCCAGTTTGGGGTCGAGCAAATCGCGCAGGCCGTCGCCCATCAGGTTCAGGCCGAGCACGCTCAGGGCAATCGCCACGCCGGGGTAAATGGCCAGTTGCCAGGCCTGGAAGATCTGCGACTGCGCTTCATTCAGCATGCGCCCCCAGCTCGGCTGCGGCGGCTGCGTGCCCAGGCCCAGGTAGCTGAGCGCGGCCTCGGACAAGATCGCCGTGGCGAAGCGGATGGTGGCCTGGACGATGAGCACGCTGGCGATATTGGGCAGCACATGGTCGAGCGTGATGCGCCAGGCGCCCTTGCCGGCGGCGCGTGCGGCCAGCACGTATTCGCGCGCCCACACCGCCTTGGCCGAGCCGCGCGTGATGCGCGCAAACAGCGGCACATTGAAGATGCCGATGGCCACGATGCTGGTCACCATGCCCGGGCCATAGATGGCGGTGAGCATGATGGCCGACAGCAGCGCCGGGAAGGCGAAGCTGAAGTCGGCGCCGCGCATCACCAACTCTTCGACCCAGCCGCCGCGCGCCGCCGCCAACGCGCCCAGGCTGACGCCGGCCAGCAGGCCGATGCCCACCGCGATCACGCCCACGGCGATGCTGCTTTGCGCGCCCACCAGCAACTGCGAGGCGATGTCGCGGCCCAGGCTGTCGGTGCCCAGCCAGTGCGCGGCGCTGGGCAGGGCGAGCTTGGCCGGGATGTCGATCTCGGTGGCGGGGTAGGGCGTCCAGACCAGCGACAGCAACGCCGCGGCGCATAACAGCGCCGTCAACACGACACCGACCACGAAGCTCGGATGCCGCGCGGCACGCGCGGCAAATTCATTTGGCCTTGCCGTCATGACACGCGCAACCTCGGGTCGATCAGCGCATACAGCACATCGACGATGAAGTTCACCGCCACCACCATGGCCGCCAGCAACATCACCACGTCGCGCACCACCACCAGGTCGCGGTTGGAGATGGCCTGGAAGACCAGCCGGCCGACGCCGGGCAGCACGAAGACGTTCTCGATCACCACGGTGCCGGTGAGCAGGTTGGCGAACTCCAGGCCCATCACCGTGAGCACCGGAATCATGGCGTTGCCCAGCACATGGCGCAGCAGGGTCTGGCGCCGGCTCAGGCCCTTGGCGCGCGCGGTGCGAACGAAGTCTTCGCGCATCACCTCCAGCACCGCCGAGCGCGTGACGCGGGCCAGGATCGCCGCTTGCACCACCGCCAGCGCGATGGCCGGCAACAGCAGCGCCTTCAGGCCCGGCCACAGGCCGCCACCGTCTTCTTCGCTCCAGCCCGGAAAGCCGCCGGCACTGACCCATTGCAGCTTCACCGCGAACAACAGCACCAACAGGATCGCGAACCAGAAGCTCGGTATGGCAATGCCGAGCTGGCTCAAGGCCATGACGCCGACATCGCCCGCGCGCTGGTGGCGCGCGGCGGCGTACAGGCCCAGGCCCAGCGCCAGCACGGTGGTCAGCAGCATCACCATCACCGCCAGCGGCGCGGTGACTCGCAGGCGTTCGATGATCAACTCCGCGGTGGGCGTGTCGTAGCTGACGCTCATGGCGGTGCGGCCTTGCAGCAGGCCGCCCACCCAGTCGCCATAGCGCTGAAGCGGCGGCCTGTCCAGCCCGAGCCTGGCCTGCAAGGCGGCCAGCGCTTCGGGCGTGGCGGTGTCGCCCAGGATCACCTGCGCCGCATTGCCCGGCAGCAGCTCGAGCACGGCAAACACCACGATGGAGGCCACCGCCAGGGTCAGCATGAAGGTGACCAGGCGGCGCAGAAGGAACCACGTCATGCAACCTATGATGCCCCATGCAAAACCGTGGCCATCTTGCATGGCGTCACTGGCCCATGAGATTCCTTTTTGTTTGCGGCCTACTTCTGGTGATGTGGGCCTGCCCGGTGGGCCCGGCTTGGGCCCAGGGCGGGCCACCGATGGCCCCGCCCATTTCGGCCGCCCCGGCGGTGCAACGCAAGCTGCCGTTGTTCGATGAATTCAGTGCCCGGCTCGAAGCGGTGGAAACGGTGGAACTGCGCTCGCGCGTGGCCGGCACGGTGCTGAAGGTGCACTTTCGCGACGGGCAGGATGTGAAGCGCGGTGAGCTGTTGTTCAGCATCGACGCGCGGCCCTTTGCCGCCGAGCTGGCGCGTGCGCAAGCGCAACTGGCCGCGGCGCAAAACAGCGAGGCCTTGAGCGCCAGCGAGTTGCTGCGCTCGCGCAAGCTGCTGGAACAAAAGGCCGTGGCGCAACAAGAGGCTGATCAAGCCGAGGCCACGGCGCGCAGCGCCCAGGCCGCGGTGCGGGTGGCGCAGGCCGCCGTGACCAGCATGCAGCTCAATGTGGATTACGCGCAGATCCGTGCGCCGATTGCCGGGCGCGTGTCTCGCGCGGCCGTCACCACGGGCAACCTGGTGGGCGTGGGCGAGCCGGTGCTCACCACCGTGGTGGCGCAGGACAAGGTGCATGCCTGGTTTGACATGAGTGAACAGGCCTACCTGCGTGCCCGGCCCAGGCTGATGGTGAACGACGCGGTGAAGGGCGGAGTGAAGGACGCGGCCATGGGCGGGGTCAACGCCGGGGCCGGCAGCACCGTCAGCCTCGGGCTGGCCAACGAGGCCGGCTTTCCGCATGCCGGCGTGATCGATTTCATCGACAACCGGCTCAACGCGGCCACCGGCTCGATCCGCGTGCGCGCGGTGTTCGACAACCGCGCCGGCCTGTTCCTGCCGGGCCTGTTCGCCCGGCTGCGCCTGAGCGCGGGCGCGGCGCAAGACGTGGTGCTCACGCCCGAGCGCGCCATCGGCACCGACCAGAGCAAGCGCTTCGTCTACGTCGTGGGCGCCGACAAGCAGGCGCAGTTTCGTGAAGTCAAGCTCGGGCCACTGGTCGATGGCCTGCGCGTCATTGAAAGCGGCCTGAAGGCCGGCGAACTGGTGGTGGTGAATGGCTTGCAGCGCGTGCGCCCCGGCGCGCCGGTGGCCGCCCAGGTGCTGGCGGTGGACGAGCGCGGCATGCCGGTGGAGCCGGCGGTTATGACGCCAGGGTCGCCGGCCGGGCCCTCATCCGCGCCGGTCTCGGCCCCCGCCTCAGCGGCAAAAAAGCCCTGAGGCCAGCATGAACATCTCACGCTTTTTCATCGACCGGCCGCGCTTTGCAGCGGTGCTGTCGATCATCATCTTCCTGCTCGGCGCCTTGTCGTTGCAACGGCTGCCGATCTCGGAATACCCCGAGGTCACGCCGCCGCAAGTGGTGGTGCGCGCGCAGTTCCCCGGTGCCAACCCGCGCGTCATCGCCGAGACCGTGGCCACGCCGCTGGAGGAGCAGATCAACGGCGTCGAGGGCATGCTGTACATGAACAGCCAGGCGTCGTCGGACGGCTCGATGACGCTGTCGATCAGCTTCAAGATCGGCACCCACCCCGACACCGCGGCCACCGAGGTGCAAAACCGCGTCAACCGGGCGCTGCCGCGGCTGCCCGACATCGTGCGCCAGATCGGCGTGACCACCGAGAAGAGTTCGCCGAACTTCATCATGGTGGTGCACATGGTGTCGCCCGACAACCGCTACGACGCGCTGTACCTGCGCAACTACGCGGCGCTGAACGTGCGCGACCGGCTGCTGCGCATTCCCGGTATCGGCACGGTTCTAACGTTTGGCTCGGGCGACTACGCCATGCGCATCTGGCTCGACCCGAACAAGCTCGCCGATCGCAAGCTCACGTCGGCCGATGTGGTGAAAGCACTGCGCGAACAAAACGCGCAGGTGGCCGCCGGCGTGGTGGGCGCGCCGCCGCTGGCCGGGCGGGTCGACTTTCAACTCGCCATCAACACCCAGGGGCGGCTGAACAGCGAAGAGCAGTTTGCCGATGTGATCATCAGCACCGACGCCGCCAGCGGCGCGCTGGTGCGCATCAAAGACGTCGGCCGCGTTGAACTGGGCCCCAACACCTACGCCCTGGGCTCGCTGCTGAACAACCAGGAAGCGGCAGCCATCGGTGTCTTCCAGGCGCCCAATTCGAACGCCCTGGCCGTGAGTGAAAGCGTGCGCGCCACCATGGCCGAGTTGAAGCAGAACTTCCCACCGGGGGTGGACTACGCGATCGTCTACGACCCCACACGCTTCGTGCGCACGTCGATCGAAAAAGTGATCATCACGTTGTTCGAAGCCATCGCGCTGGTGGTGCTCGTGGTGGTGATCTTCCTGCAAACCTGGAGCGCATCGCTGATCCCCTTGCTGGCCGTGCCGGTGTCCATCGTGGGCACCTTCGCGGTGCTCAATGCGCTGGGCTTTTCGATCAACACGCTGACCCTGTTCGGGCTGGTGTTGTCGATCGGCATCGTGGTCGACGATGCCATCGTGGTGGTGGAAAACGTCGAGCGCAACATCGAGGCCGGCTTAGGCCTGCGCGAGGCCGCGGTGCAGGCCATGCAGGAAGTGTCGGGGCCCATCATCGCCATCGGCCTGGTGCTGTGCGCGGTGTTTGTGCCGCTGGCCTTCGTGGCCGGGCTCGAAGGCCAGTTCTATCGCCAGTTCGCGGTCACGATCGCCATCTCCACCGTGATCTCGGCCTTCAATTCGCTGACGTTGTCGCCGGCCCTGGCGGCGATCTTGCTCAAGCCGCGCGGCGCGGCGCCGGACGCGCCCACGCGGCTGTTGATGGCGCTATTCGGCTGGTTCTTTCGCTGGTTCAACCGCTTCTTCAAACGCAGCGCCGAGCGCTATTCCAGCGGCATCACCGGCGTGGTGGTGAAGCGCAAAACGCTGGCGCTGGGGGTGTATGCGCTGCTGTTGGGCGCCACGGTGCTGCTGTTCATGCGTGTGCCGCCGGGCTTCGTGCCGCAGCAAGACAAGCAATACCTGATCGGCATTGCCCAGTTGCCCGATGGCGCCAGCCTGCAGCGCACCACCGAGGTCATCCGCCGCCTGAGCGACATTGCCAAGGGCGTGCCCGGCATCCAGGATGCGGTGGCGTTTCCGGGCCTGTCGATCAACGGCTTCAGCGCCGCGCCGAACGCCGGCATCGTGTTCTTCGCGCTCGATGAATTCGATAAGCGGCAAACGCCCGAACTCAGCGCTGACGCCATCGTCGGCCAGGTCAACATGCGCCTGGGCGCGATCCAGGACGCCTTCCTGTTCGTGCTCTCGCCACCGCCGGTGAGTGGGCTGGGCAGTGCCAACGGCTTCAAGCTGCAATTGCAGGATCGCGCATCGCTGGGCGAAGGCGCGCTGCAAGGCGCGGTGCAGCAACTGATGGGCCGTGTTTATGGCGACCCGAACAGCGGCATCACGCAGTTCTTCAGCAACTACCAAATCAACGTGCCGCAGTTGCTGACGCAGATCGACCGCACGCGCGCCAAGCAAATGGGCGTCAGCCTGACCGATGTGTACGAGACCATGCAGACCTACCTGGGCTCGTTGTACGTGAACGATTTCAACCGCTTCGGCCGCACCTACCAGGTCATCGTGCAGGCCGACGCGCCGTTTCGCGCGCGGGCCGAAGACATCGGCCAACTCAAGGTGCGCAACAACCTGGGCCAGATGGTGGCGCTGTCGTCATTGATGACGGTGGAGCCCAGCTTCGGGCCCGGCGCGGTGTCGCGCTACAACGGCTTTTATGCGGCCGACATCAACGGCGCGCCGAAGCCCGGCGTCAGCTCGGGCCAGGCGCAGGCGCAGATGGAACAGATCCTGGCGCAGACCTTGCCGCGCGGCATCGGCTACGAATGGACCGAGTTGGTCTACCAGGAAAAGATCGCCGGCAACACCATGGTCGTGGTGTTCCCGCTGTGCGTGCTGCTGGTGTTCCTGGTGCTGGCGGCCACGTATGAAAGCTGGACACTGCCGCTGGCCATCATCCTGATCGTGCCAATGTGCATCTTGTCGGCCATGTTCGGCATCTGGGTCAGCGGCCTGCTGGGCGCGCCGGGTGACAACAACATCTTCTCGAAGGTTGCACTCGTCGTGCTGGTGGGCCTGGCGTGCAAGAACGCGATCCTGATCGTCGAGTTCGCGCGCCACCTGGAAGAAAAAGGCGAGTCGCTGGTGCAGGCCGTGGTGCATGCCTGCCGCTTGCGGCTGCGCCCGATCCTCATGACCTCGATCGCCTTCGTGGCCGGCGTCACACCGCTGCTGCTGTCCACCGGCGCCGGCGCCGAGATGCGCCGCGCCATGGGCGTGGCGGTGTTCTCGGGCATGCTGGGCGTGACCTTCTTCGGCCTGTTCCTCACGCCGGTGTTCTACGTCGTCTTGCGCAAGTTCAAACTGGCGCGCAGCAAGGCCGCCTCGGAGGACGCAGCATGAAGCAGCCGCTGTGTTGCGCTGTCCTGTCAAGCCTGCTGTTTGGCTGCGCGCAGCCGCCCACGGTCATCGCACCAGTCGCTGCCGTGCCGGCGGCTTATGTGATGCCCGCCACGCCCGATGAACCAATCAGTGCCTTCTGGCGTGCCTGGGCCGACCCGCCGCTGGCCGCGCTGCTGGCCGACGCCTTGCGCGCCAACACCGACGTGCGCCTGGCGCAGGCGCGGCTGCAAGAGGTGCGCGCCAACGCCGCCGAGGCCACAGCCAACCGCCAGCCCAACGTGGGCGCCACGGCCGCCGCCGGCCGCGGCAACACGCCGGGTTTTGCGGTGGGCGGCAGCTTCAACTGGGAACTGGACTTCTTTGGCCGCACCCGGCGCGCCGGCGACGCGGCCGCGGCGCAGGTGCAGGCCAGTGAGGCCGGCGTTGACGTGGCGCAGCGCGTGGTCGGTGCCGAGTTGGCCACGCAGTACCTGGCGCTGCGCGGCGCGCAGCAGCGCCTGGCGGTGGCGCGCGAGGCCTTGGTCAACCAGGTCGAGGCACAGCGCATCGTGCGCGTGCGCGCAGAGCTTGGCCGCGGCACGGCGCTCGACGTGGCACGCGCCAATGCCTTGGTTGAGAACACCCAGGCCAGCTTGCCCGCGCTGCAAGGCAGCATTGAGCGCGCCGCCTTTCGCCTGGCCACGCTGAGTGCGCGCAGCCCCGGTGCCACGCTGGCCGCCTTGGTTGAACCACGCGCCTTGCCCAGCCTGCCCGTGGTGCCGGCCGCAACCTTGGCCGCGGGCACGCCGCAGGGTTTGCTGGAGCGCCGACCTGACATTCGCCTGGCCGAACGGCAACTCGCCGCGGGCACGGCCAGCATCGACGTGGCCAAGGCTGAGCTGTACCCGCGCATCAGCCTGGTCGGCCTGCTGGGCTTTGCCAGCGCCGGCATGGGCGACTTGCTGGCCAGCGCCGGGCGCAACGCCAGCCTGGGCGCCAGCCTGAGCTGGGCGGCGCTCGACTTCGGCCGCGTGCGCGCACGCATCGGCGCCAGCGAGGCCCGCGCGCAGCAGGCCTTGCTGGTGTGGGAACAGACCGTTCAAGTCGCGTTGGAAGAAACCGAAGCCGCGCTGTCGCAATACACACGTGCCGTGCAGCAGGCCGCGCGGCTGGAGAACGCTGCGCGCGAAGCGCAAGAAGCGGCCCGACTGGCGCGCTTGCGCTTCGAGGCCGGGGCGAGCGACTTTCTCACCGTGCTCGACGCCGAGCGCAGCCTGCTTTCCGAGCGCGACGCGCTGGTGCAAGCCCAGCAGGCCAGCTTGGTGGCCCTGGTGGCGGTGTACCGGGCCCTGGGCGGAGGCTGGAGCGTGGCGCCGTGAGCGGGACAAGCGTTCGCGCGGGGCTGCCCTTGACCGTTGCCCCGCCTTGTCATACACTGGATGACATGCGCGTCAATGCCCGCTTCGACCCCGACACCCAGGCCCAGCTTGAGTACATCGTGGCCACCACCGGCCAGGCGGTGAGCCAGGTCGTGCGCGAATGCGTGGCCACGTATTACGTGCAGTTGCGTGCGCGCGAACAGGGGCCAAAGGGTTTGCTGGCGCTGGTCGGCCGTGGCGACAGCGGCCGCGCCGATGTCGCCAGCCAAACCAAGCGCTTGCTGGCTGACGGGCTGAGTGCGAAGGTTCGCCCGGCGCGCAAGACATGACTGCGCCGTGATCGCGGTCGACACCGGCTTTCTCTATGCACTGGTGGACCGCAGCGACGCCTGGCATGAACGCGCCAAGGCGCAGGTGCACACCGCGGCTGAAGGCTGGGTCACCACCTGGCCCGTGCTCACCGAGGCTTGCTTCTTGATGCAGCGCTGGCTCGGCGCGCAGTTTGCCGCGGCGTTGATTGACGACGTGGCCGCGAGCGGACTTTTGGTGTGGGATGTTCCCATTGCCGCTGCCGCCCAGGCCAGCAGCCTCATGAAACGCTATGCCAAGCTGCCGATGGATCTGGCTGACGCTTCGCTCGTGCTGTTGGCCGAGCACCTGGGCCACGGCCGCATCCTGTCCACTGACGAACGCGACTTCGGCGCCTACCGCTGGAAGCAGCGCAAGCCTTTTCACAACCTGCTGGCTTGAAGGAATCAACCATGCGACTGCAAGACAAAGTGGCCATCGTCACCGGCGCGGCCTCCGGCTTTGGCGAGGGCATTGCGCGCAAGTTCGTGGCCGAAGGCGCGCGCGTGCTGGTGGCCGACCGTGACGCGGCCGGCGCGCAGCGCGTGGCCGCCAGCCTGGGTGCGGCGGCGCAGGCCATTCAGGTGGATGTGGCCGTGGCCGCCGATGTGAAGCGCATGCTCGACGCCGCCGAAAAACACTTCGGTGCAACGGACATCCTGGTCAACAACGCCGGCATGGGCCACCTGCCGCAGCCGCTGGAAGGCCTGCCCGAAGACGAGTTCGACCGCATCTTCGCGGTCAACATGAAGGCGATTTACCTGGCCGCGCGCGAGGCCGTGCCACGCATGAAGGCGCGCCCGGGTGCCGGCCTGAAAGGCGTGATCCTGAACATGGCCAGCACTGCCGGTGTGAGCCCGCGCCCGCGCCTGGCCTGGTACAACGCCAGCAAGGGCTGGGTCATCACCGCCACGCGCGCCATGGCGGTGGAGTTGGCCCCGTTCGGCATTCGCGTGGTGGCACTCAACCCGGTGGCCGGCGACACCCCGATGCTCAAGACCTTCCTGGGCGAAGACACGCCCGAGATGCGCGCCAAGTTCCTCTCAACCATTCCGTTAGGGCGCTTTTCGCGGCCCGACGACCTGGGCAACGCGGCCTGCTTCCTGTGCAGCGACGAAGCGTCCCTGATCACCGGCGTGTGCATGGAAGTCGACGGCGGGCGCTGCATCTGAAACGTTAGCGTGCAACACCGCACTAGTTCCGGCCGCGCAGCCATTCCAGCTTGGCCGCATACAGCGCGCGCTCGCCGGAGCGGGTGCTGTGCTCGCGGGCCAGTTCAAGTTGTTCGCGCGCGCCCTTGGCGTCACCCAGCCTGAACTGCGCCACGGCCAGCCAGAAATGAAACTCGGCGTGGTACGGCGCGCGCGCCAGCTCCTTGCTGAACAGCGCGCGCGCGGCCACGGCGTCGCCGCGTTCCAGCGCGGCGCGGCCCAGGTCGAAGAAGTGATACGGCGGGTGCGGCTCGATCGCCGCCAGGCGGGTCTGGGCCGCACGCGCTTCGTCGTGGCGCCCGGCTTGCGCCAGCACCTGGCCCAGGTTGAACAGGGCCCGGGTGTTGTCGGCCTCGCGGCTGAGCACCGTGGCAAAGGCCTGCTCGGCCGCGGCCAGGTCGCCCTGGCGTTGGTAGATCACGCCCAGCGTGTTGGTCGCCGGCAAGAAGGCCGGCTCGTGCAGCAGCGCCGCGCGCGCCCACCAGTAGGCCTCGTTCACCGCGCCGGCGGCCAGGTGCTCGGCCGCGCGGTTGTTC
>JAYUPO010000197.1:0-4169 GCA_043760085.1 Burkholderiales bacterium | reverse complement strand
ACCGTGCTCGAAGACGACCCGCGGCTCGACGTGCGCCTGGTGCTCACTGACGCGCAACCGCTGCGCGTGGTGGTCGATTCGGCCCTGCAAACGCCGCTGGCCGCGCGCATCCTGCCCGCACCCGGCAGCGTGCGCATCTATGCCGCGCAGCCGCAGCCCGCGCGCCAGGCTGCCCTGCAAGCCGCGGGCGCGAACGTCAAGCTGCTGCCCAATGCGCAAGGCAAGGTCGACCTGGCCGCGTTGCTGGCTGACCTGGGCGAACTGGGCATCAACGAGTTGCACATCGAGGCCGGCCACAAGCTCAACGGCTCGTTCCTGCGTGCCGGGCTGGTGGATGAAATGCTGGTCTACCTGGCTCCGCTCATGCTGGGTGCCGGGCGCGAGATGGCGGCCTTCGGCCCGCTTGAATCCTTGAGCGAAGGCCTGCCGTTCGAATTCACCAACATCGAACGCATCGGCCCCGACGTTCGGCTGCTGGCGCGCCGCCGTTCGCACTGTTGACAAGCCAATGACAAGCCACTGACAAGACGCCGACAAGCCCCGTTCAGCCGCGCCGCCGCCCCGGTTCGCACCGGGCCGCCACCTACAATCTGGCCATGTCCATTGCCCCGGTTCCCGAGCTGGTGGCCGAGCTTGCCGCCGGCCGCATGGTGATCCTCGTCGACGAGGAAGACCGCGAGAACGAAGGCGATTTGGTGCTCGCGGCCGAGCATGTCAGTGCCGAGGCCATCAACTTCATGGCCCGTCATGCTCGCGGCCTGATCTGTCTGACCCTCACGCCCGAACACTGCCAGCGCCTGCGCCTGAGCCCCATGGCCGCACGCAACGGCACGGTGCACGGCACGGCCTTCACGGTCAGCATTGAAGCCGCCAGCGGCGTGACCACCGGCATTTCAGCCGCCGACCGCGCCCGCACCGTGCAGGCCGCGGTGGCGCGCGGCGCGCAGGCACAAGACCTGGTGCAGCCCGGCCACATCTTCCCCTTGCAGGCACAAGAAGGCGGCGTGCTGATGCGCGCCGGCCACACCGAGGCCGGCTGCGACCTGGCCGCCATGGCCGGCCTCACGCCGGCCGCGGTGATCTGCGAAATCATGAATGACGACGGCACCATGGCGCGGCTGCCCGACCTGGAACTCTTTGCCCGCCAGCACGGCCTGAAGATCGGCACCATTGCCGACCTCATCGGCCACCGCAGCCGCCACGAAAGCCTGATCCAGCGCGCCGGCTCGCGCCCACTGGCCACCCCTCAAGGCGAGTTTGATTGCACGGTGTACCGCGACCATGCCGGCGGCGTGCACCTGGCGCTGCGCTGCGGGCACATCAGCCCCGAGCACGAGGCCCTGGTGCGCGTGCACGAGCCCTTCACCAGCCTGGACATGCTGGAGCACCACGCCACGGGCCACTCGTGGCCGCTGCCGCAGGCGCTGGCGGCGCTGCAGGCCAGCCCGGGCGGCGTGGCCGTGCTGATGAACTGCACCAGCGGCGGCGACGCGCTGCTGGAGCGGCTGTTGCCCAGCGAGCCACCTGCCCGCGCCACCAGCCCCCAGTTTGACCTGCGCACCTACGGCATCGGCGCCCAAATTCTGCGCGACCTGGGCGTGGCACGCATGAAGCTGTTAGGCAGCCCGCGCCGCATGCCCAGCATGGCCGGCTACGGGCTGGAAGTGACCGGTTTCGCCAGCGCGGAACCTTGACGAGAACCCTACCGCACCATGCAACACGCCAGCAAAGGCCAGGACGACGCACTCGATGGCGAGGGCCTGCGCATCGCCATCGTGCGTGCGCGCTTCAACGACGCCATCACCCAGCAGCTCGAACAAGCCTGCCTGGCCGAATTGGCCGCCCTGGGCGTGCGCCGGCGCGACATCGACAGCCACAGCGTGCCCGGCGCGCTTGAAATTGCGCAGGTGCTGAACCTGCTGGCCGAGGCCGGCAAGCACGACGCCCTGGTGGCGCTGGGCTGCGTGATCCGCGGCGAGACTTACCATTTCGAACTGGTGGCCAACGAAAGCGGCGCCGGCATCACGCGCGTGGCGCTCGACCATCAAGTGCCTATTGCCAACGCCATCCTCACCGTGGAGAACGTTGCCCAGGCCGAGGCCCGTGTGCTGGACAAAGGCCGTGACGCCGCGCGCGTGGCGGTGGAAATGGCCAACCTGATGAATGACCTGCTGTGACTGAACCTGAGCTCCCCCAGCCCCTGCCACCGTCTTTGCCGCAGGAGGCCACCGCACCACCGCGCAAGCGCCCTGCCAAGTCATCGCGCCGGCGTTCGCGCGAGATCGCCGTGCAAGGCCTGTACCAGTGGTTGGTCAGCGCCTGCCCGCTGGCCGAACTGCAAGCGCACATGCGTGAGCAAGAAGGCTTCGACAAGTGCGACCAGGCCTACCTCGACACCTTGCTGGCCGGCTGCACCGCCGATGCGGCCGCGCTCGACACCGTGCTGGCGCGCCACGTCGACCGCAAGACCAGCCACTTGTCGCCGGTGGAGCATGCCATCCTGTTGATCGGCACGTTTGAGCTCAAGTCCTGCCTCAACGTGCCTTACCGCGTGGCCATCAATGAAGGCGTTGAACTGGCCAAGTCGTTCGGCGGCACCGATGGCCACAAATACGTCAACGGTGTGCTCGACAAGGCTGCGGCTGAACTGCGGCCCGGCGAAGTGCGCACGGTGCGCGGCGCGCCGGCGTGACCGCCCAGGCCCGGCCGCTCAAGCCGGGCGCGGTTTGAAGGTGACGATCACCGCCGGCGGCACGCGCCCGTCGGTGTCGCGCGGCAAGACGCGCGTCTTGTCGATCGCGCGCAGCACCGCTTCGTCCCATTCCGGGTTGCCGCTGCTCTTGACCAGGCGGCGCGACACCACCGTGCCATCGGGCGCCAGGCGCACTTCCACATCGGCCGCGGCATTGCTGGCCACGCTTTCGGTGAACAGGATGTTGGGGAAGATGCGCGCCACCAGGCGCCCGGCGTAAGACGCTGAGGGCCCGGCATCCTGGCTGGCCTGGCCTTGCGGCGCCGCGCCGGTGGCGGCGCCGGCGCCCACCTGGTTGAGCATGCGCTTGAGGTTTTCTTCACGCTGGCGCGCCAGCCGTTCGTCATCCAGGCGCTGGCGCTCGCGCTCGGCGGCGGCCTCTTTCTCGCGCGCGATCTTCGGGTCCGGCTTGGGCTCGACCTTGGCCACCGGTTTGGCCAGCTTGGGCGGTTCCGGTTCAGGCTTTGGTTTGGGCGGGGGTGGCGCGGGTTTGGCCTTTTCAACCGCGATCTGCGCGTCACGCGGCGGTGGCGGTGGTGGTGGCGGCGCCGGTGCCGGCTTGGGGGGCAGGGGGGCCGGTGGCGGCGCGGGCGCCACCTGTGCCAATGGTGCCACCGGTGCCGGCGGCGCCGCCAGTTGCGGCACGGCGGCCCACAGCTCGGCCGCGAACACCGCTTCTTGCTTGGTGCGCCAATGCAACGAGCCGCTCAGGGCCAACAGCAGGCCCGCATGCACCAGCACAGCCAATGCGGCACCGCGCCCCAGAGCCATGTTGGCGCGCGGGCGCAGCGCGTCGCGCGCTGGGTGGAACAGGGTTGTTGCGGCAATGCTCATTGGTAGACCTTCGTGCTGCGCACTGCGGTGCGAGCCCCTTCGGGCGGCCGGGCGGTGCTCACGGGCTTTGCTTCACGGCCAGGCCCACACGCTGCACGCCGGCACGTTGCAAAACGTCCATCACACCCACCACCGCCTCGTACTTCACATTGCGGTCGGCGCTGATGATCACCGGCACCTCGGAATTGCCGCCCTGCGCCTGGCTCACCTTGGCCGCGAGTTGGCCCAGGGCCACCGCCGTGCCTTCTTTTTGGTCCACCCGCAGGCGCAACTTTTCATCCACACCCACCACCACTTCCAGCACGCTGGGCGGGCGCACGCGGGCCTTGCCCACGCTGGGCAGGTCGACCACGCCGGTGGTGATGAGCGGGGCGGTGACCATGAAGATGATCAGCAGCACCAGCATCACGTCGATGAACGGCACCATGTTGATTTCGTTCATGGCCCGGCGCCGGCGCGCGCCACCACGGGACATGACCGCAGCCATCTAGTGTCGTGCCTCACAAATTTCGATACATGAAACCGCGCCTTCGTCCGCCATGCGTCGTTGCAAATCCTCGCCATAGAAAAGACTATGGCTGCG
>JAYUPO010000196.1:0-11256 GCA_043760085.1 Burkholderiales bacterium | reverse complement strand
CCGGCAAGTCGAGGCGCTCGATGCGCTCGGCCGGCAGTGGCGCGCGCTCACGCCGCAGCGCGCGCTGGGCTGCGTGTACTGGGTGGCCACCGAAGTGGTCGCGCCCGGCGTGATCCGCCACGATGGGCAATTGATGCGCTTTCCGATCGGCGAGCCCGACGGTTCATCCAGCCCGCGCCTTCAAGCCCTGGCCGACGCCATGAACGCCGCCGGCCTGAACGCACCGATGGTGGGCGACATTCGCGGCTGGATCTGGGCCAAGATGATCAGCAGCCTGAGCTGGAACCCGGTGGCGGTGCTCACCGGCGCCACGCTGGCCGAACTGAATGCCACGCCGGCCGTCGTGGCCCTGGTGCGGCGCATGATGGAGCAGGCCGACGCCGTGGCCGCGCGCCTGGGCGTGGCGCAGTCACCGATCCCGATCGACCAGCGCATCGCCGCGGCGCGCCAGGCCGGCGCACACAAGATGTCGATGCTGCAGGACTGGGAGCGCGGCCGTCCGCTGGAGATAGATGTTTTGCTCGGTTCGATCAGCGCCATGCGCGAACTGGCCGGCCTGGCCACGCCGACGATCGACGAGGTGTATGCGCTGCTGAAGTTGCGCGTGGCGGCCAGGCCGGCGCACAGCGCTGAGCCCGCACCGGGCGCGGCCATGAACGCGAGGCAGGAATGACGATGCACGATGCTGCGGGCCCGACATCACGCCCTGCCATGCCCGCCGTTCGCCGCTTGCTCGGCGTGAGCGCGGCGCAGCAGCAAGCGCTGGCTGAACTCTTGATCGACTGCGTGGCCGGTGGCGCCTCGGTCAGCTTCATGCACCCGCTGCCCCTGGCCAAGGCCCTGGCGTTCTGGCAGCGCGTGGCCGCGGGCGTGGCCCAGGGCGAGCGCGCGCTGCTGGTGGCTGAAGATGCCAGCGGCATCGTGGGCACGGTGCAACTCGTTCTTGATCAACCCGACAACCAGCCGCACCGGGCCGACCTGGCCAAGATGCTGGTGCACCGCCGCGCGCGCCGCGCCGGTGTGGGCGCGGCGTTGATGAGCGCAGCCGAAGCGCTGGCGCGCGAATGCGGCAAGACCTTGCTGGTGCTCGACACCGTGACCGGCAGCGACGCCGAACGCCTGTACACCCGCCTGGGCTGGCAGCGCGTAGGCGAGATACCCGGCTATGCGCTGTGGCCGCACGGTGGGCTGTGCAGCACCACCTATTTCTATCGTGAACTGGGCTGATGCGCAGCCGCAGCCCAAAGGCCCGCAGGCCCGCAGGCCCGTGCCGCGCAGGCCGCAGGGCCCGCGTGACAGTCAGCTACCGATCACCCCGCCGTCGTTCTTCATGATGACGATCGTGGCCGAGCGCGGCCGGGCATCGGCACCGCCGGCGCCGTAGCCGGCATTGCCCGGCCAGTGGCTGGTGTACTTCGAAGGCGTGCCCACATCCGCCATGGCCGTGCTCTCGCCTGGGTGCTGGATGTTGACGAACAGCGATCTGCCATCCGGCGTTTCACAGACACCGGTGATCTCGCAATCCTTCGGCCCGACCAGAAAGCGCCCCAGCGTCTCAGCCGTCGGCGCCTTGCCGACATAGGTGGTGACGGACTGCGTGGCGCTGTAGGCCAGGGTGCGCGCAGCGCCATCGCCCACCCGGCCGGGCATGCCGGCCAACATCATGCAGTTGGTGGTGTCGGTGTAGGCGCCGTCGTCGGTCTGAATCCAGCAGATGCCGGTCTTCGGGCTGAACCACAGGCCGTCGGGGCTGGAAAAATCCTGGTCGCTCGTCAGGTTCGACAAGTTCACAAAACCGCTGGATGCACCGGCCTCGGCGCCGAAGAGGTAGATGTCCCAACTGAAGCTGCTGGCCGCCGCGCCGGCGCTGCCTTCCTTCAGGCGCAGGATGTGGCCGTTGACGTTGCCCTGCTGCGTGGTGGAGGCGCCCCTGATGTCGCTGTACACGCGCGGGTTGGCGGCGTCGGGCGCGCTTTGCGCACCGGTGGGGGCCAGGCGGCGGTTGGAGTTGTTGGTCAGGGCAAAGTACACCTCGCCCGTGGTGGGGTGGGTGGAACACCATTCGGGGCGGTCCATCTTCGTCGCGCCCACGGCATCGGCCGCCAGGCGGCAGTTCACGCGCACGTCGGCCTCGTTGGCGAAGGCATACGTGGCGTAGCCGACCACGGCGGCGTTGGTCAGCGCGAGTTCAATCCACTGCCCGGTGCCGTCGGCATTGAACTTGGCGACAAAAAGCTTGCCTTCATCCAGGTACTTCGCACCCGTGGCCAGGCGGTCGGCGGGGTTGGCATCGGCGGCCGCCCAAGCGGCGTTGGAGACGAACTTGTAGACGTATTCGTTGCGCGAATCGTCGCCCATGTACACCGCCAGCGGCTGGCCGGCCGCGGGCAGACTGAAGGCTGCGCTTTCGTGCGCAAAGCGGCCCAGGCCGGTGCGCTTTTTGGCGCGGCTGTTCGGCGCGTAGGCGTCGGCCTCGACGATGTAGCCCATGCCGTTGAGTTCATTGCGGTAGTCGTCGCTGCCGTCCAGGCTGGTGCCGGTCTTAGCGTTCGTCCAACGGGCGAAACGGTCTTCGCTGCCGGCGCTTTCCCAGCCATGGCGTGAGGCTGCTCCTTCGGCACGACCATAGCGGCGCAACGCGACCACGCTCTTGTCGTTGCCGCGGGCGGCATCGTCGCCCACCGGGCGGGTGAAGTAGCCGAACCAGTTTTCTTCACCGGTGAGGAAGGTGCCCCAGGGCGTCTTGCCGGTGCCGCAGTTGTTCAGCGTGCCGCGCGTCACCAGGCCGGTGGGGGCGTACTTCGTCACCAACAAGGCATCGCCCCGCGCCGGGCCGGTGATGTCGATGTCGCTCAACGCGGTGAGCCGGCGGTTGAACGCGGAGGCCTGCACCGTGGCCCAGGCGTTGCCGGTCTTTTTCATCTCGACGAACGAGACGCCGTGGATCGCGGTTTCCTTGTCCACTTCGGCCGCCGGGCGCGGCAGCGTGGGCGTGCCGCCATTGGCGTGCAGGAAGAAGGAGGAACGCGTTTCGTCCGTGGTGGCCTCGTGGTTCATGGCCAGCACGCAGCGGTCATTCGCGGTGGCGGAGGCCAGGCCGTTGGCGCCCAGCGCGAAGAGTTCCATGCCGTCGTGGTGGTCGCCGGCACGTTGTTCATATTGCGCGTCGTTACCCAGGTTGCCATACGCCGGCACGCCCGCGGCCAGCGGGTCGCCCAGGGCATACACCGCAGTGGCGGTGTAGCCCGCCGGCACCACCAAGGCATCGGCCAGGCTCTTGGCCACGGGGCTGAAGCCCAGTTTGCTCAACGGCTGTTCGGTGGGGGTGGCCGTGGGCGCAGCGTCATCGCCGCCGCCGCAGGCCGCCAACGCCAGGCTGCCGAACATGGCCGTGGCGGCGGTGCCGATGCTGCCGCGCAGCAGGCCACGGCGGCTCAGGCGCGCTTGCAGCACGGTGTCGAAATGCGGGCTGGCGCGGGTGGTGGGGCTGGTGTTGCTGTCTTCTTCGAAAAAGGCGACGCGTTGGAAGTCAACCGGTCTGTTCACTGGGATCCTCAAAGTGGTGGTTCGCAACCCGCATGTTGCGCAACCCCCATGAAGATTCGGTGACAGTGCCGTGACGGTTTCATGACATCGCGGCCGTGGCAGCGCGGCGCGGCGCGCTGATCGGCCCTTCGGTCCACGGCGCCGACTTGGCGCAATGGTGCACCTGTGACCGCCCAACTGGTCTTGGGCCCGGGTGTGTTCAGGCCTCGCCGTTTTGCAGATACGCCAGGATGTTGCGCTTGATGCCGTCGAGCGTGACGGCGCAGGCTTCGAGCTTGGCATCGGTGATGCCGGCCAAGATTTGCGCGTTCATGCGGTGGTTGAGCTTGCGCATGCGCACGATCAGTTGCTTGCTCACGGGTTCGAGAAAAACGCGGTTCACGCGGCGGTCGTTCGCGTCGGCCTCGCGGCGCAGCAAGCCACCTTTTTCAAGCCGGTCGATCAGGCCGCCCACGGCCACCTTGCCCAGATCGAGCTCTTCGGCCAGCTGTGATTGCGTCATGCCGTCCTTGCGCGACAGGTAGGCCAGCACCCACCACTGCGAGCGCGTCACGTTCATGGGTTTGAGGCAGCGGTCGAACGCGCTGCGGCGCAGGCGCGAGACATCGTGGATCAGGAAGCCCAGGCGCAATTCCCAGTCGATGGTGTGCGGGTTGGAAGTGGCCATGCGGTGTGTGCTTTCGTTGACGAGGTTCAGCTTGTTGACGACAGCGCGGCGCGCTGCCGCGCATAGGCCTCGTACCAGTCGAAGGCGCCAGGGTTGGCGCACGCATCCTTGTTCACCACTTCAGCCAGGGCGCGCCCGAGCATCAGCTTTTTCACCGGCAGCTCCTGCTTCTTGCCGGTGAGCGTGCGCGGCACCTCGGCCACCTGCACGATCTCATCAGGCACGAAGCGCGGCGAAAGATCATTGCGGATGCGCTGCTTCAGGCTGGCACGCAGCGCGTCGCTGAGCACCAGGCCCGGGCGCAGCACCACGAACAGCGGCATGAAGCTGGGTTTGCCCAGGTATTCGATATCGACCACCAGGCTATCCAGCACTTCAGGCGCGGCCTCGACCACGCGGTACAGCTCGGCCGTGCCCAAGCGGTGACCGTGGCGGTTCAAGGTAGCGTCACTGCGGCCGTAGACGATGGCGCCGCCGCTGGGCGTGATGCGCAGCCAGTCGCCATGGCGCCAAACCGCAGGTTTGCCATCGCCGCCAGGGTAACTGTCGAAATAACTCTCTTTGTAGCGCTTGCCGTCCTCATCGTTCCAGAAGTACAGCGGCATCGAAGGCATGGGCTTGGCGCACACCAGTTCGCCCACTTCATCAATCAACGGCTGGCCGGCTTCGTTCCAGGCCTGCACATCCGAGCCCAGCGCGCGGGCCTGCATTTCGCCGGGCACGGTGGGCAGCTCGGGTGAGCCGGCCAGGAAGGCGCCGGCAATGTCGGTGCCGCCGCTGATGACGGCCCACCAGATATCGGGGCGCACTTCGCGCGTGCCCCATTCATAAGCCTGCGGCGGCAGCGGCGAGCCCGTGGAGCCCAGCGCGCGGATGCGCGAGACATCGATGAAGCTCCTGGGCGACAGGCCTTCCTTCGCGCAGCCGGTGTAGTAGGCCGCACCGGCGCCGAAGAAAGTGGCGCGGGTGGCCTGCGCGAAACGCCACAGGGTGGTGGTGTCGGGGTGGCCGGGGTGGCCGTCGTAGATGCAGGCGGTGGTGCCGTTCAGCAGCACGCTCACGGCCAGGTTCCACATCACCCAGCCGGTGCTGCTGTACCAGAACAAGCGCTCATCGGTGCCCACGCTGGGGTGGATGTCGAGGTGGAAGGTGCTGGACTTGAGCTGCTCCAGGATCACGCCACCGTGGCCGTGGACGATGGCCTTGGGCAGGCCGGTGGTGCCGCTGCTGTAAACGATCCACAGTGGGTGCTCGAACGGAACGTTAACCGGCGCCACCCGCTGCGACGTGGCGAACATCTTGCTCCACAGGCGAACCTGGCCAGCCCAACCACCGGCGTCGAACGCGAACGGCCCGCCCGGCGCACCCGCGTCATCAAGACAGGGCACCAGCACCAGCGTGCGCACGCTGGGCAGGGCGTGCAGCAGTTCGGCCACCAGGGCACGGCGGTCCACCACCTTGCCGCCGTACACCGTGCCGTCGCAGGCGATCAAGACCACGGGGGCGATCTGCGCAAAGCGGTCGCGCACCGTGCCCACGCCCATGTCGGGCGCGGTCAGGCTCCACACCGCGCCCAATGAGGCCACGGCCAGAAAGGCCACCGCTGCTTGCGGGATGTTGGGCAGGTAGGCGGCCACGCGGTCGCCCTGCTGCACGCCGGCTTCGCGCAAGCTTGCGGCCAACGCCGCGGCCTGGTCCACCAGCGTGTGCCAGCTGATTTCAAGGCTGCGGTCTTGCGCCTGCATGCGTTCATTGCGGAACACGATGGCCGGCTGGCCGGCAGCGTCGCTCGCCTGGGCATGCCGCACCACCTGCGCGGCATAGTTGAGCTGCGTGCCCGCGAACCAGCGCGCGCCGGGCATGGCGTCGTTCGACAGCACTTGCGTGCACGGCGTGGGCGAACGCAAATCGAAGTACTGCCACATCGCCTGCCAGAAGGCCGCTACGTCTTGCACCGACCATTGGCGCAGGGCTTCATAGTCAGCCAGATCCAGCCCGCGTTCGCGGCGCAGCCAATGACGCAGTTCAACCGTGTTCGCTCGGCTCATGCACAGACTCCGCAGTGTTCGACCGGCCTGTCGCTCCGGGGAAACCCGCGCGGCGGTAGCCACCGGGCGACGCATCCTTTATCGTTCACTAGCGTATCATCATTCACAGCAAGACCAGGGCTCACCGCCCTGGTTGAAACCCTGGTCTGCCACCCGCCGTTGCCCATGACCGACACCGCCCACGGCCTGCTGGCCACCACCCGCTACTTGCCGCGCTTGCGCCTGGAACGCAGCGAAATCCTGGCCCAGCACCGCTGGATGGCGCCGGGCCTGCGCAGCCTGGCCAAGGGCCAACGCAGCCTGGCCAACTGGGACGAAGACAGCGTGACCATGGCCGTTGATGCCGGCCGCGCCCTGCTGCGCGCCGTGCCTGCGGCCAGCGTGGGTGAATTCAGCCTGGCCAGCACCACCTTGCCCTTTGCCGAGCGGCTGAACGCCGGCATTGCCGCGGCCGCGCTGGGTTTGAATGAACAAGCGGTGCTGCGCGACGTGAGCAGCAGCGCACGCGCCGCGCTCACCGAATTGGCCGCGGCGCTGCAACGCCCGGGCGCGCCGCACCATGCCGTGGTGGCGGCTGAACGGCGCATCGGCCGCCCGGCCAGTGCGCAGGAAATGATCTTTGGCGACGGCGCTGCCGGCGCGCTGGTGGGCGCGGGCCAGCCCATCGCCACCTTCGTGGCCCACCGCAGCCTGCACGCTGACCTGGTGGATCACTTTCGCGCCATTGGCCAGGAACACGACTACGGCTGGGAAGAGCGCTGGGTGCGCGACGAGGGCTACATGAAGCTGGCCGTGGGCACGCTCCAGGCGTGCCTGGAAGCGGGCGGCGTGAAGGCGGCCGACGTGGCCCACTTCGCCCTGCCCGCGCCGCTGGCGCGCGTGAACGAAGCGGTGGCCAAACGGCTGGGGCTGGCGGCGGCCACGCTGGTCTCGGCCGAGCACGAGGTGTGTGGCGATCTGGGTTGCGCGCAGCCCCTGGCCATGCTCGACATCGCCTTGCGCCGCGCCAACGAAGGCGAACTCATCCTGGTGGCCGCCTTCGGCAGCGGCTGCGACGCCCTGCTGCTGCGCCGCACGGCCGCGCCCTGCCCGGGCGACGTGCCCGACGCCGGGCGCAGTGAAAAAAGTTACATGAAACTGTTGTCGTTCACCGGTCAGGTGAACCTGGAGTGGGGCATGCGCGCCGAGATGGACAACAAAACCGCGCTCACCGCCGCCTGGCGCGACCATGCCCGCGCCGCGCGCCTGGAAGCCGGCCGCTGCGGCGCTTGCGGCACGGTGCAGTTCCCCTTGAGCCACCTGTGCGTGAACCCGGCCTGCCGCGCGCAAGACCAGCAGGCACCGTTCAGCCTGGCCGATGTGCCGGCCACCGTGCTGTCGCACACCAGCGACTATTTGTCTTACACGCCGCACCCGCCGTTCCAGTTCGGCCACATCGATTTCGCCGGCGGCGGCCGCGTGATGATGGAGTTTGCCGACACCGACCCCGACGAGTTGCGCACCGGCTTGCCCGTGCGCATGGTTTACCGCGTGAAAGACATCGACCGCCTGCGTGGCTACCGGCGCTATTTCTGGAAAGCCACGCCAGTGCGTGGTGCAAGGGAGAACTGACATGGCAAGCGGCATTCGCGACAAAGTGGCCATCCTCGGCATGGGCTGCTCGCGTTTCGGCGAGCGCTGGGACTGCGGCCCCGAGGACCTGATGCTCGAAGCCTTCAATGAAGCGCTGGCAGATGCGAATGTGACCACATCGCAAATCGAAGCCGCCTGGTTCGGCGTGTGCCTGGAAGAGAACAACGTGGGCAAGACCGCCGGCCCGCTGGCCGTGGCGCTGCGCCTGCCACGCATAGCCGCCACGCGCGTGGAAAACGCTTGCGCCACCGGCACCGAGGCCCTGCGCGGCGCGGCCTATGCCGTGGCCTCGGGCGCCTACGACATCGTGCTGGCGCTGGGCGTTGAAAAACTCAAGGACACCGGCTACGGCGGCCTGCCCGTGCGCACGCGCGGCGTGGCCAACGACCTGTGGCTGCCCAACGCCAGCGCGCCCGGTGCCTTTGCGCAACTGGCCAGCGCCTACGCCGCCAAGCATGGCCTGGCCATGAGTGAACTCAAGCGCGCCATGGCGCACATTTCGGTGAAGAGCCATGCCAACGCCGCGCTCAACCCGAAGGCGCACCTGCGCAACGTGGTGAGCGAAGAAGACGTGCTCAAGGCCATGACCATTGCCGCGCCGCTGGGCCTGTACGACTGCTGCGGCGTGAGTGACGGCGCAGCCTGCGCCATCGTCACCACGCCCGAGATCGCGCGCGCGCTCAAGCCCGGCGCTGAGCTCATCACCATCAAGGCGCTTGAAGTCTCGGTCAGCAACGGCGAGGAGCAAAGCTTCAACAGTTGGGACGGCGCCAGCATCGCCACCGCGCGCGAGGCCTCGGCGCGGGCCTACAAGAGCGCGGGCGTCACGAACCCGCGCGAGCAGATCCACATGGCCGAGGTGCACGACTGCTTTTCCATCACCGAAGCGGTGCTGATGGAGGACCTGCAATTCAGCGCGCCGGGCCGGGTGGTGCACGACGCGCTCGACGGCGTTTTCGACCGCAGCGGCGCCCTGCCGGTGCAGCCCGACGGTGGGCTGAAGTGCTTTGGCCACCCGATCGGTGCTTCGGGCCTGCGCATGGTGTACGAGATCTACTTGCAGATTCACGGCCGCGCCGGCGAACGGCAACTGAAGCAGGTGGATCGTGGCCTGACGCAGAACCTGGGCGGCCACCCGCACCAGAACGTCTGCGCCATTGCCATCATCGGGCGCGCTGGCGCCTAACGAATCAAATCACTGACTTGATCACTGAGCACGACATGAGCAAAGCCTACAAAGACATCCTCTACGAAGTGAAGGACGGCGTGGTGCGCATCACCATCAACCGCCCCGAGGTCTACAACGCCTTTCGCAACCAGACGTTAGAGGAACTGATCGACGCCCTGAGGCGCGCCGACGAAGAACACAGCGCCAACGTGATGGTGCTCACCGGTGCGGGCGACAAGGCCTTTTGCACCGGCGGCGACCAGAAGGTGCACCTGAGCGAAGACGGCCTGTACGGCCCCCGCGGCACGGTGGGCATGCCGATCGAAGAAATGCAGACCGCGCTGCGCGACCTGCGCAAGGTGAGCATCGCCCGCGTGGCCGGCTTCGCCATCGGCGGCGGCAACGTGTTCGCCACCATTTGCGACATCACCCTGGCCAGCGAAAAGGCCAGCTTCGGGCAGGTCGGCCCCAAGGTGGGTTCGGTCGACCCGGGCTGGGGCACGGCCTACCTGGCGCGCATCGTGGGCGAAAAGAAGGCGCGCGAAATGTGGTTCACCTGCCAGCGCTACAGCGCCGCTGAAGCCAAGGAAATGGGCCTGGTGAACAAGGTGGTGCCGCACGACCAGCTCGACGCCGAGGTCGACAAGTGGTGCGCCATGATCAACGAAATGAGCCCCACCGCGCTGACCATCGCCAAACGCAGCTTCAATGCCGACAGCGAGAGCATTCGCGGCATCAGCTTCCAGGGCATCCAGACCGTGAAGCACTTCTATCAAACCGAAGAAAGCAAGGAAGGCGTGCGCGCGTTTAACGAAAGACGTAAGCCAGACTTCAAGAAGTATCTTCACTGAACAGTCCATCGGTTCCACAGGACGCGCGCACGCATGGCAGACCGCCCCGAGGATCTGATCAGCACCACCCTGGGCGCCGACGGCGTGCTCACCGCCAGCATCAACATGCCCGGGCGCACGATGAATGTGTTTTCGGCTGGCCTGATGACTGCGCTGGACCGGCTGTTGGATCGAGTCGAAAACGATGCCGCGGTATACAGCGTGGTCATCACCTCGGGCAAAGCCAGCTTCCTGGCCGGGGCCGATTTGGTGATGGTGCGCGGCTACACCGAGCAAGCGCGCAGCGCCACGCATGACGAGATGTTTGCCGCCTGCGGCCGGCTGGGCCGCATGTTTGTGCGGCTTGAGGAATCGGCAAAGCCTTGGGTCGCGGCCGTGAACGGCATCGCCCTGGGCGGCGGCCTGGAACTTGCCCTGGCTTGCCGCCAGCGCCTGGTGGCTGACGATGCGCGCATTCAACTCGGCACACCTGAAGTGCGCTGGGGCCTGCTGCCCGGCGCCGGTGGCACGCAGCGTTTGCCGCGCCTGGCGCCGTTCGGCGCGGCGATGGATCTGCTGCTGGGCGGGCGCTCCATCAACCCCGCCGCGGCGGTGGAGCTGGGCATCTTCAATGCGGCCGTGCCGGCGGCACAGTTGGTGATTGAGGCGCAGGCGCTGGCGCGTTCGCTACAGGGCCAGGCCTATGTTGCGGCAGACAAGTACGAGCGCTTGTCCCAGGCCGACGTGCCGGCCTGGAACCAGGCCACGGCGCGCAGCGTCGCCGCGCAGCAAGGCGTGAGCGACGAACGCTTCGAGCAATACCCTGCCTACAGCGCCATTTGCGACAGCGTCTTGAAGGGCGCCCACCTGCCCCTGGCCGAGGCCACGGCGGTGGAGATGAACCAGTTCCTGCGCCTGATGTTCAGCCCGGTGGCCGCGCGCATGATCCGCACGCTGTTTCTGGAGCGCTTGCGCGCCGAGCGCGAACTGGCAGCGCCGGCAGGGCTAACGATTGAAATGATTGCGCACGGCGCCATCAGCCCGGCCCGCCAGGCCTGGGCCGCGACCTTGGCCAAGCTCAAGCTGCCGCTATCGGTGAACACGCACCTGCCCGGCGATGTGATGGAACTTCGCTTAAGCACCGGCGAGCGCACGCGCCTGGCGCTGCGCGTGCTGGAAGAAGACGCCACCGCCGCTGAACTGCCGCAGGCCGTGCTGGCGCCAATGGGCGAGTACGGCCGCGTGCTGGAAGTGGTGGGCGCCACGGGCAGCGCCGGGCACGCCGCCGCAGCCTTGGCCGCCAAGCTGTGGGCCACGGCCTGGCCCACGCCCGGGCCGCTGCCCGTGTTGCCGCGCCTGCGCAAC